>JBEKVG010000008.1:0-17423 GCA_049514195.1 Anaerolineales bacterium
AGCGCCTTGACCGCCGCCACGAGACAGGCCACGCAGGCCTTGTCATCCAAGTGGCGCGACCGGACGAAACCGGCATTGACCTCCAGTCGCGGGTCGAAAGCCAGGAAATCGCCGATGCTGATACCCAGATCGAACGTCTCCTTATCGGACGAAGTGCGGGCATCCAGCCGGACCTCGAGACTGTCTGCATTGCGTTTCATCTCCTCGATCTCCCTGCCAAAAACGTGACTGGAGGCCTTGGTCAGCAGGATGGAACCGCGCACCGTCTGCCCGGAACGGGTAAAGACGGTACAGCCTTCGCCCTCGATGGTATTCCAAACGTAGCCGCCGATTTGGGACAATTTCAGTCGACCATTGGACTTGACCTCCTTAACCATCCCACCGAGTGTATCGGCATGGGCGGTCACAGCGCGTGGGCCGTCATCCCGCTCGCCGCTACAAGTGGCCAGCAGTGCGCCCTTGCGTGTACGGGAGAGCTTCAGTCCTTTGAAGGATTTGAATGTCTCTTCAGTCAGGGCAATGGCTGGTTCGGCTAATCCAGTGGGACTGGGAGTATTCAGGATTTTGGTCAGGAAGTCGAGCAGGAAAGTGGTATCGATTTCGGGCAGATTAGGCATGGATTCCTCCGGTATGGAAATTATACGTTATAACCTGCTGGAATATGAAAGAACCCCGTTTCACTTTCTGGAAACGGGGGGAGGTCGGAGAGGGTGGTTTACTAGATTGCCACGTAGATATAGAATCTGGAATCGTCCGAGCCAAGCTTGAAATCCTCATCGTAGACTTCCATGTCAAACTTATCGGGGTGAGGCTTCAGCACGGTCTGGGCCAGACCAGTGTTATAAATGAATTGGTAGGTTTCGCCGAGGTTGTCCAGCTTGCCGTGATGAGTGAAGACGGCGTACTTGTAGGCTGGCACCTGACGGTAGACCATGCCTGGTGGGACAGCCTTGTCGTCGGCCACCTCGAAGCAGGCAACGTACTCGAACTCGCCAGGCTGTAAGGGGCGTTCAACGGTACTGAAGCAAAGGCCGAAGGCCTCTTTGTCGTTGACACGCTTGATGGTCTGGCATTGCTGGTTGAAACGTTCCCACATCTGGCTGATTTCGCCATGTTCATTCTTGCCGATATACGAAAGACCAATCGCCTTGAAGGCGGGACGGTTGACAATTTTGGGTTGCATAGGTTCTCCTTTTTGATTGAAACGAAAGTCTACCCTTTAGATCTGATGGCCATCAGTATGTATAGTATAGACCCTCCTGTAAGGGATGAGTCAAGAGGCAAAATATGTTAGAATAAATGTGCTATGGTCCAATTCCATGAAAATCATCCGTGCCTCTGAAATTGGCTCTTACCTTTACTGTGCACGTGCTTGGTGGTACCACCAGCAAGGGATTGAATCCACCAACCAGGCCGAAATGACCGCCGGGATGGAACTCCACCGCCAGCACGGACGAGCAGTCATCACCTCCGGCCTGACACGCACACTAGCAGTAATTCTCCTTCTGGTGGCGCTGGCGCTGTTGGTTGCCTATTGCACGGCAAAATTTATCTAATCGGGAGGTCCCTATGTCAGTCTTGAACAAAATCGCCTATTACCAGAACCGGCGGGATGAGGTTCCCAACCAGGAACTGGCGAGTGCATTGGCACAAACGCGCAATGCCGCCGATATCCACGAAATTGCCGATAACCTGTGGAACAAGGAGCCCAACATCCAGAGCGATTGTATCAAAGTACTCTATGAACTCGGCTACCTTGCCCCGGAACCGATTGCGGAATATGTTGATGATTTCATCAAACTCCTCAAACATTGCAACAACCGCATGGTTTGGGGCGGAATGATCGCTCTATCCACCATTGCCAGCCTGCAAGCTGACAAGATCTACTCGCATGTCGATGAGATCGTCACGGCCATGAAGAAAGGCTCTGTCATCACGATGGATAATGGCATCAAGACTCTGGCGTTGGTTGCCTCCCAAAAAGACGAATATCGGAATGTCATCTTTCCATACCTGCTCGAACACCTCAAGACCTGTCGCCCGAAAGACGTACCTCAGCATGCTGAAAAGTCCTTGCCAGCCATTGCGAATGGCAATAAATCCGAATTCATCCGCGTGCTCGAAAAACGTCTTGAAGATATGACCGCCTCCGAGAATGCACGGGTAAAGAAAATCATCAAAATCGCTGAAAAGCGTTTATGACCACCAGGTTGATCCTGCCCTTTATAACTAAACGCTGACGGCTCATCTCCACATGCTAATTGCAGGCCTTCTCCTCCTTCTCTTTGCCTTCGTCCTGTTTTTCATTTCAAGACGACAGCGGCGCGCCTCCGGCCTGCCCGGCGGACGGGTCATCTACACCGATACACGCACCTGGCGCAGGCTAGAAAAGCCATTCTTCGACAAAGACCTCAGCCTGACCGGCAAGCCGGATTATCTGGTCGAACAGAAAGGCAAAATCATCCCGGTCGAGATCAAGACCGGGCGCACCCCTGAGGCACCTTATGACTCGCACATTTTCCAGGTGGCGGCCTACTGCCTCCTGGTCCAAAAGGCCTACGGTAAACGTCCGCCCCACGGCATCATCCATTACCCCAACCGCGACTTTGCCGTAGATTACACACCGGAACTCGAAAATGCCCTCCTTGACCTGATCGCTGACATGCGCATTGACGAGCACCGGCCCGAAGTTCAGAGATCGCATGAAGAGGAACAACGCTGTCGCCGTTGCGGGTTCCGGGAGGACTGTGACCAAAGATTGGCATGATTGTGTGTGATGTACAGTCACATACAAGGTGATTGCCACATCACGGTATAATTATCCCATGCCCGATGTCCCCTTTCTCCCTCGCCGTGTCGTTGCTGCCACACAATCCAGAATTCCGGATGCGCTGGTTGAAGCTGCTGCAATCAGTGCTTATCTCAAAGAGCACGGATTGCAATCCGCCTATGGTACGCTGGATGACATTTCTTTGCAGACGCGCGTCAAGGATGGCGAGTTCGATTTACTGGTCGCGGTCGGCGGGGACGGGACGATGCTGCGTGCCAGCCATTTATGCGCCCCGAGCGGTTTGCCCATCCTGGGCGTCAATACCGGGCGGCTGGGTTTTCTCATCCAGGTGAATCAAAAAGAATGGCAACCCTCCTTTGACCAGTTGCTTAAGGGTGAGTTCTGGATCGAAAACCGCATGATGCTCCGTGCCGAGCATTGTCGAGCCAACGAGTCATCGGGAAATTGGCACGCTCTCAACGAGGCGGTTGTCACTCGTGCATCCGTCCGGCCCGTCCGTCTCTCTGCCAGTGTGGATGGGCACTTACTGGCAAATTACGTGGCGGATGGTCTGATCGCCGCCACCCCCACCGGTTCCACTGCCTATGCCCTGGCCGCCGGAGGGCCGATCCTGCCCCCGGAACTTCGCAATATCCTCCTGGTCCCGATCGCTCCCCATTTGTCCGTAGACCGGGCGGTTGTCCTCTCGGAAGGTACCTCCGTCAGCATCACCCTGTGCGGTGGGGATGCCGTTCTAAGTGTGGACGGCCAGATTCCCATCGGCCTGGCTGAAGGGGATATGGTGGATGTGCGTGCCGGGGAGTATACCGCCCAGTTCGTGCGCTTCGGCGACCCGGGTTACTTCTACCGCAATCTGACAGCTCACATGAACCAGAATCCTTCTGTAGGATTTTCCAGATGATCGATACGCCTGCACCAATCTACTGCGCCAACCATCCTGACGTAGAGACTACCTTACACTGCAACAAGTGCGGGAAACCCATCTGCGCCAGATGCGCCGTCCGCACTCCCACCGGCTATCGCTGCAAGGAATGCGTGCGCGGCCAGCTCAAGATTTTTGATACAGCCCTATGGTATGACTACCTCCTGGGATTCGCTACTGCAGGCATCCTGGGTTTTCTTGCAAGTCTCTTAACCACTCTTGTCTACCGCTTGAGTTTCATTGGCTGGATCCTGATTGTGATCGGAGCACCTACCGCTGGCATAGTCATCGCCGAAGGGGTACGCCTCGTAACGCGCAAACACCGCTCACGTGCCCTTTTCATCACCATCGCCACAGCCGTGGTGGTGGGCGCCCTGCCAGTCATCCTTTTTCAATTGTTTACTGGAAACTTCTTTAGTCTCATTTTCCAGGGCATTTATCTCTTCATCGCCACTCCGGTTGTCTACACCCGCCTCTCGGGTATTCAATTGAACAGATAGTCCATTTCGTAGTAACGACTTAAGTCGTTTCTAAATTGGGTAAACATGCTGACCGAATTGCACATCCAGAACTTTGCTATCATCGACAACCTCGATTTGGAATTCGGGCCGGGATTGATCATTCTAACCGGCGAGACCGGTGCCGGTAAGTCCATCATCATGGATGCCGTGGACATGCTGCTCGGTGGAAGATCTGATACCACCTCCATCCGTTCCGAGGCAGAACTGGCACGCGTAGAGGGGACTTTCAAATTGTCCGGTCCCGAGCGCCCGGCCGCACACGCAGTTCTCAAGCGGGAGGAGCTGCTCGACGACCAAAACTATGTCACCCTGACACGGGAAGTTCGCCGCGAGGGGCGCAATGTTGGTCGAGTGAATGGCCGCAGTGTAGGTCTATCCCTGCTGAAGGAATTGGGTGAGATCCTGGTGGATATCCACGGCCAGTCCGAACATCTCTCTTTGCTGAATGTGCGCGCCCACCTCGGCTTGCTCGACCGTTACGCCAACATCGACTCCATTCTGGCAACCTACCGCAAGACCTACCAGGATTTGCTCAGCCTGCGCCGAGAATTGCACGATCTGCGCGCAGCCCAGCAGGACGCCGAGCGTCGCACCGAAATGTTGTCCTTCCAGGCAGACGAGATTGAAGCTGCCCGACTGCGCCGCGGCGAGTCTGAAGAGCTCAAGCAGGAACGCGACCGCCTTGCCAATGCCGAATCACTCACCACGCTGGCCCAGGCAGCCTTGACAACGCTGGATGAAGGTACTTCCGATTCCCCGGCTGCCACCGATCTGGTTGGGCAGGCGGTCCAATCGCTGGCGAAATTGGCTCAGATCGACGCGGCCCATAAGGCTTTGGCGGGGCAAGCGAACGCGATTGAAGAGACGCTTGCCGACCTGGCACACAGCCTGCGTGATTATTTAGAGGCCATTGAATACAATCCCAGACGACTGGAGGAGGTGGAGGAGCGCCTCGACCTTGTCCACCGTCTGGAGCGCAAGTACGGTGGCAGCATTGAGTCTGCCATCGCATTCGCCGTGGATGCCCGGAAACAACTAGAGACCATCAGCACCGCTACAACCCGCATCGCTGAACTGGAAACTTCCGAGGCGGCTACACTGGCAAAACTCGCCGAGCAGGGCTTGTCCCTTTCGCAGAAGCGCAAGGAATCTGCTGGGAAAATGAGCCAGGCTATCGAAACCGAGTTGGATGCCCTGCTCATGGCCTCCGCCCGTTTTGCAGTGGACTTCCAGACGAAGCCCGACCCGGAGGGAGTGCCCATGCCAGACGGCATGCATATCGCTTTTGATGGGAATGGTCTAGATAAAGTCGAGTTCCTGGTGGAGCCGAACCCGGGGGAGGGCCTCAAGCCACTGGCGAAAATCGCCTCCGGCGGTGAGACATCTCGCATGATGTTGGCTCTCAAGAATGTCCTCGCCCGTGCTGACCAGATCCCCACGCTCATCTTCGACGAAATTGACCAGGGCATTGGCGGGCGCGTCGGCGGAACGGTTGGGGAAAAACTGTGGAGCCTGGGTCGCGCCCACCAGGTGATGGTCATTACACACCTGCCGCAACTGGCTGCCTTCGGCGACCAGCACTTCCAGGTGGAGAAAATCGTTAAGGACAATCGCACCCTCACGCGTCTCACCCGGCTGACAGGGGAAGCACGCTTACTCGAGCTGGCCCAAATGCTCGGTGCAGTGACCGAGAGTACCCTCCGTTCGGCCCACGATATTCTGCAGAGTGCCCAGACTTTCAAAAACAGCCACAAATAACGCGGCTTTTGTGGTTTAATGGCCGCTGAGGGTTTTTTCAACTCACCTTGCTCTTATTAATATCTCTTTAGACCTTATCCCACCAGCCCCACAATGGGAACAAATGCGGTATCATAACGTCTTCTATAAAAGTTCGCCCTTGCGAGGGTTTTGCCATATCCTAGCATTAATCTAAGATTTTTGGCCTTATCCGTGATTTTGCTAGGGAAAGAACCTTCGCAAGCTGGTCTAAAAAGTCACTGTATACCATCCCTTAAGGAGAATATCCTCTATGAAAAAGTTCTTGGTTGTACTCTTATTCCTGTCAGTGGTGCTGTCCGCCTGCGGATCGAGACCGACGGTTTCCTCCACCCAGACCGCCCAGACCCCCTCCGAAACGCCAACCATCGCCGACACACCGACCCCGCTTCCAACCGACACGCCGACCATTGCACCAACACTGCCTTATCCAGTGGAAGGGTATGGCCCGTCCAACTTTCCCGCGAGTGTTGATCCTTTGACCGGTCTACAAGACGCAAACCCAGCTTTGCTACAACGTCGCCCCATGGTTATCAAGGTTCAAAACTTACCGCGCGATGGTCGACCACAGTGGGGACTTTCGTTGGCCGACATCGTTTTTGAGTATTACACCGAGGAAGGTACAACCCGCTTCGCAGCGGTATTCTACGGCAACGATGCCAGTATGGTCGGTCCCATCCGCTCGGGCCGCTTCATTGATGCCGACATCGTGCGCGGCTATAAAGCCATGTTTGCATTTGGCTCTGCTTACGTTACAGAGATGAAGCGTTTCCTCAGTTCGGATTTCGCCAACCGTATGGTGCTTGAAGGATCCAGCACACCGCTTACGCGTTACGATCCAAGTGGCTATGACTATTTGATGGTTAACACCGCCGATTTGAGCGCCTATGCCACTAAGAAAGGCCTTAATGCGGTGCAGGATCTGAATGGCATGTCCTTTAACCTCGCCGCGCCCGCCGGAGGCCAACCCGGGACACAGGTCTACGTACGTTATTCAGGTGCGATCTACAACCGCTGGGACTACGATACGGCCAGTGGTACCTACCTGCGCTACTCCGACACCGTAGATGCTAACAATGGAGTCCAGGGCGAGCAGTATGCGCAGCTAACCGACCGCCTGACCAACCAGCCGATTGCCTCTGACAATGTGGTAGTGCTGTATGTTGATCATGAACTCTACGCTCCCAATATTTACGATATCCTGTTAAGTGGCTCGGGCGATGCATATGCCTTCCGGGATGGACAGGTGTACAAGGTCAAATGGCACCGTAATGTTACGGATGTGGTCTCTCTGACCAATCCGGACGGTACGCTCTTCGCCTTCAAACCCGGCAATACCTGGTTTGAGGTGATCGGATTGAAATCCACGGTCAAGCAAACCGATCAGAGTTGGCGCTTCACCCACCTTATGCCTTGATTGTTTGTAAGGGCGACCAACCGGTCGCCCTTTTGTATTCTATTATTTCAATCAAAGGAGCTGTCGATGAAACGCATTGCAGTATTAACTGGCGGAGGCGACGCACCCGGCTTGAACGCAGTCATCCGGGCAGTTGTCAAAACAGCCATCAATGCCTATGGCTGTGATGTGTACGGGATTCTGGACGGGTACGACGGGTTCATAACGCCCAATGGAGTCCTGCCTCTGAACCTGGCGGCTGTACGCGGCATCCTCCCACGCGGTGGCACCATCCTGGGGACCGCCAATCGCGGCAACCCGTTCGCCCGCAAAGTCATGCAAGGCGGCAGGGAAGTGCTCATTGATATTTCAGACGATGTCGTGAAGGCTATCAAAGATTTGAACTTAGACGCAGTCATCGTCATTGGCGGGGATGGCACCCTGCGCGTTGGATTGGAGTTGTGCGGGAAGGGCGTGCCGATCATTGGTGTACCCAAGACGATTGACAACGACGTTGGCGGAACTGAGGTCACCTTCGGGTTCGATACTGCCCTTATGATAGCCACCGAAGCGCTCGACCGGCTGCACACCACCGCTGAAGCGCATCACCGCGTCATGGTGCTGGAACTGATGGGCCGCGATGCTGGCTTCATTGCTCTGCACTCCGGCATTTCTGGAGGGGCAGATGTGATCCTGATCCCGGAGATTCCATTCAAATATGATGCAATCATCCGGAAAGTGCGGGAGCGTGCCGATAGCGGCTCGAAGTTCAGCCTGCTGGCAGTCTCGGAAGGTGCAAGACCACTCGGTGGTCAGGAAGTGTATGCGCGTTCCGGTGATGCCGTCTACGTGCCGCGCCTGGGCGGTATTGGGCAGGAAGTGGGCAGATACATTGAAAAACAGGGCTTTGAAGCGCGCGTGACGGTACTCGGCCATCTCCAGCGCGGTGGTTCGCCGACCGCCTTCGACCGCTGGCTGGCCACCCGTTACGGCGCAGCCGCCGTCCGCACGGCTGCGAAGGGCGCCTTTGGCCAGATGGTAGCCCTGCGGGACGCCAAAGTGATTGATATTCCCCTGGGCGAAGCCCTGGCCATTCCCAAGCGTGTCAATCTGAACGGGGATGCAATCATCACCGCTCGTGGGATTGGAATTTCGTTCGGAGATGAGTAAGCTTCAGCAGAATATCCTCATCCACTAATGCCACTTCGTGGTACAAGTCTTTGCCAATCTACACTAATTTTTCAACATGATTGGCGTTAATTCGCGGGGATTAGCGGAAGTATTTTAATAGCGGAAGGCCGCCTTTCGGCGGTCTTCCTGGGCGCGCTGTGGCACCTTTACGCTCTGCAAAGTTACCGCAGAACGAGGAGGGATGCCACAGCGCTTCGTTTCGTACTACTATCCATTGTAGGCACCACCTCCTCTTCATAAGGATGGCAAGTTGAAGGCAGGTCTGCTCAAGCGGGCAAACCTGCGCTGCAAATAGTATCACATGGAATGACGCGGGTGTCAATAGTGCGATTTAACTTGCGATTTAACTTTTCAGGTGGAGGCGGCTATTTACAGCTACTCCAACCCTGTCTTTCCGGTTGTCAGCGCCAGCTTCAACTGCGGGGAGTTCAATCGCAAGAAACGGGTTGTTTACAGCGCGGGTTCGGTATAATGGGAGTTCCAATTCCTCAGGATGAGGCTACCCATGCCAATGAAGCTCAAGATTTGGATTGCACTGCTGACTGTCTATATCCTCTGGGGCGGCACCTACCTGGCCATCCGTTATGCCGTCGAGACCATCCCACCCTTCCTGATGGCTGGGACGCGTTTCCTGGTTGCCGGGGCCATCCTTTACATCTGGAGGCGTTTCGCCGGCGATCCTGCCCCAAGCCACGGCCAGTGGCTGCGAGCCTCCACCGTCGGCCTGCTGCTCCTGCTCGGCGGCAATGGCCTCCTTTCGCTGGCGGAACAGAATGTTGCTTCCGGGATTGCCTCGCTGATCATCGGCTCCGTGCCCCTCTGGATGACCACTATTGAAGCCTTGCGTCCGGGCGGCATGCGCCCGAACGCCCTCGGCATCCTTGGCCTGGTCACCGGTTTTGGAGGCATTGCCCTGCTGGTTCTCCCCGCGCTGTTGGGCACCAACCAGGCCGATTCCCATCCGCAGGGGATCATTATCCTGCTGTTTGCGGCGCTTTTCTGGTCGCTGGGTTCAATCTACAGCCGGCTTGCGCGGCTCCCGGATTCATCACTGCTCTCCACCGGCATGGAGATGCTGGCTGGAGGCGCCGGGCTGTACCTGGCCGGGACGCTTACGGGCGAATGGCGCCAGCTCGTGCTGGCGAATATCACCCCCAGTTCCTGGTTAGCGTTGTTCTACCTAGTGCTGCTCGGGTCAATGGCTGGTTTTTCAGCCTATGCGTGGCTGCTGCGCTCCGCCCCAGTATCCCTCGTAGCCACCTACGCCTATGTCAACCCCCTCATAGCAATCCTGCTGGGCAGCCTGTTCGCACAGGAGACCCTCAGTATACATATCCTCTTCTCGGCTTTGATCATTATCGGGTCAGTGGTGTTGATCAATATTACGCCGCGCCTCAAGCCGCAAGTCCCTCCCACCGTGGCCGGGAAGTAGGCTTTTAATTGGCTTTCTTTCTTCTCACTTCTAGCACGGCGATCTTTGTCGAATGGTTGAACGGGCTAGGGTCTGTGACCGGCTTGCCGATACGAGTCTCCGGATAGCCAGTGACATCCTCCGGCACTGGGATGACCTCCGCGATTTTAAGATACCCATCTACACACAGCCCTTCCAACGTTTGCAAATATTCCTTCCCACTCACATATAAGGCGTTGTTAATGGCCACCAGCCAGCCACCGTTATTGATCAAAGGCCGGACCTTGTTGATAAGCCGGGTACTGTCCCTATTCAGGTCCAGCACGCCTTTGGGGGTTGCTGAAAAGAACGGTGGGTCAAGGAATACGCAGTCGAAGCCTTTACCGGCCCGTTTGAGCTGGCTAACCTGGGTCCAGAAATCCCCGGCCAGAAAATCCGCCTTGTGGATCGGAAAGCCATTCAGCGTGTAGGAGGTTTTGGCGAGGTTGAGGTATTGCCGGTTCAAGTCCATCTGAACTACCCTGGTTGCTCCGCCTGCCAGCGCGGCCACACCCAGGCTGCCGGTATACGCAAAGGAGTTCAAGACAGTTTTACCCCCTAGTTTGTTTTTAGCCCACAAGCGCAGGTTGCGTGTGTCCAGGTACAGGCTGGCGTCCCGGTTCATGCACAGGTCGAGGGCATACCAGACCCCGTTCTCCTGCACTTTCCGGTCGGGGGCCTCGCCGAACAGGAGCTTCCCGCGCCTCTCCTCCTCCTTTAGACTGTTGCGAGTCTTGACAATTCCGGCCTGCAGCCAGGGCATGCTGCTTTGCAGGCGGGCCATTGCCTCCTGAACCATGGGCCGGCTCTCTTCCGGTGATTCGGCATAGTTGTGTAGCACCAGCGTGCTCGCATACAGGTCGATCACCAGGTCGGGGTAGCCTTCCAGGAAACCGTTGAACAGCCGCAGGGCGACCTTGTGCCCCGGATCAAATAACGCCTGACGGGCTGCAATGGCTTTCTCCAGTAAGACCGGAATTGGCCCCTGAGCCATTAAATCCCTTCTCCACCAGACAGGTCTTCTTCTGCTGTCCTTTGTTTCCCTTCCTTGTGAAGATTTTTTATTTTGTCCGGTTCGGGTTGGATTTGTTTTTCCAGCCAGCCATCATAGATTCGCAGGAAAACCACCCCGCCCAGGATCAGCAAACTGCCGCCGATCTGCACCCAGGTGAGCCGTTCACCCAGCAGAAAATAAGCGGTGACAGCAGTGAAAGCCGGTTCTAGCGAGACAATCAGGTTGGCCACACTGGATGGCAAGAGCGTCAGGCTGACGTTATACAACCCGTAACCAGCCAGCGTAGGCCCCATTGCCAACAGAAGCAGGATGCCCCAACCGGTCCAGGCGTTTCCCAACCACAGGAAGTCCGCCGGTCGAGTGATCGAGCCAGGAAGGATGCCCTTCCCCAGCAGGTTGAAGAGCAGCAAGAAGCCAGCGGCAAATCCGAAAGTATATACAAGTGTTGTCCAAGGATTCAAGCCTCGCTGCGAGGCTGACCGGCCCATCAGGCTGTAGATGGCATAGAAAAGGCCAGAGAGGATTCCAGTAATGATCCCCAACAGGTTGAGGCGCCAGGCTGATGGATTCAGTGCGTCAGAAACCAGCACACAACCTCCCAGACATAAGGCCACTGCCAGCAGCTTGGCCCAGTCCAAGCGCTCCTTTAACAGCCACCAACCCAGCAGGGCGGTGAATCCCGCCGAGCAATATACCAGAACAGTTGAGACGGCAGCTCCATTAAGTGCAACAGAAAGCGTCCAGAGCGAATTGAAGATTGCCAGTGCTAGGCCATACAGTACCAGATAGCGCAGGGCCGCGTGGCTTACCCGTAGCATAGTCGGTCGTAGCACTCCTAATGCAACCAACATGCTAAGGGTCACAAACACCTCGCGCCAGAATGCCAGCACCAGGGCCGGCAGGTGGTAAGTCTGGGTAAGATAGCGGATAAATATGGCGGTGGTCGAGAGGATAACTGCGCTGATAAGGGCCACCGTATAGCCGCGTGTCAGATGGGTTTTAGAATTGGTAAGATTCGACATGTCCTGATTGTAGAGAGAAACCAGCCAGATGTATAGAGCCAATATCAGGTTTTAGGGATAAGCTGTAAAGATTGCTATCCTCGCTGCGCTAACCCTACGACTTTCCTGCCACAAAAATCAATTCGCCGGGATACTTCGACCCATAGGAGCTCTTGTCATAGTCGGCATAAAGGTGCTCCACCTCAAACCCGGCGCGTACTAGCAGGTGCTCCGCCTCAAATCGGAACAGGTACCGCATCGGGAAAGCCTGCACCAGGCGCTCCTGGAGGCCATCTGGATGGCTTATGTAATAGATCAGCTCGACATAATTAATCTGGTTGAACACATCTCTCGAAACAATCTTGTGGCGGCGGATCACCTTCCGTCCATCCGGCATGCTGAACTCAGGCTCTTCAGAGACCTCCTCCCCAAAGTTGGTTTGGACCAGGGACTCCAACTTCGGGTTGAAAATATCCAGGATCAACTTGCCGCCCTCCCCCAAATGACTGCGGATGCAGCCCAGGCAGGCCAGCTGGTCCTCGACCGTGGTCAGGTGTTGGAAAGGCCGGAACGGCAGCGTCACGAGGCGGAAGGTTTGTCCAAGCTCGAAGTGGCGCATATCTCCCTCCACCAGCCGGACCCTCGAGCGGACTTCCTCCGGTTCAGCATTGAGCCGTTCCTGGCATACTTCCAGCATGTGCGGTGACAGATCCAGGCCGGTAATCACCTGTCCGGCCCGGGCGGTCGGGATCAGTACACGCCCCGTACCACAGCCCACCTCCAGCACCGGCCCGCCAGATTCCTTAGCGGCTTCCACAAAAAAGCCTACATCTAATCGCTCCCAGTATGGAACGACGTGATCATAGAGTTCTGCAATGGACATATATTCATCATAAGTTCCTGATGGCGTCATTAGGGTCTTCTCCTATGCTGAACGAATTTCGAAAAATCTCATATCATTTCAATCCAAGCTTTTCATTCTTTTCTAGCCTTCCAATGGCTTCCTGGATGCGCCGTTGGCGGGTCTCTTCCTTTTTTGCTTTCGAGATCCAGCCGATATAGTTGCGTTGGTGCGACGGGGCCAGCCTCTGGAAATTTTCCCACGCCCTAGAGCTGGCCATCAGACTTGCTTTCAACCAATCTGGCAGGGACAATTCGGGCCGTTTCGGAGGCTCGGCCTGGGCTTCCGATAGGGGGAAATCCACCCTGGCGAGGCCAGCCTCGGTCATGCGGCCTTCCCGAATCAGTTTTACCACCAGGTGTTTGTTAAGCTCAGACCATTTGCTGCCAGCCTTGCGCGGCGTGAACTTACGGGCATATTTCTCCTCGTCCATCTTCTGGATAATACTGTCCACCCAGCCGAAACAGAGCGCTTCTTCGAGTGAGTCCTGGTACGAAACGGTTGGTTTGCCGGCAACAGCTTTATAGTAGACCAACCAGACCTCGGTCGCGTGGTCACCATGTTCGGCCAGCCAGGCATGCCAGGCGGCCCGATCGGAAGCAGTAAACGTTTGAGAGATCTTCATGTCAGATTCTTCATCATTGTGGAGGCAACGCCGGGCCGAACTTCGCAATTCCCACGGATGACCGATATCCCTGTGCATTACAGGCCCCGCCGGATGCTATGTCCGTTGGGATGGCGATTGTCCCGGCGTTTCCCATCAAAGTCAGCCGGAGCTCCACTCCGCCGGAGACGGGCAAACCACACCAGTTGGACCAGGCCAGGTTTAGCCAAGCCGTCCAACCCGGCCATACACCGACTTTGGCGGTGGACGATTCCTGAGCCTGTTCAGTCGCTACTGCGCTGGCATCCGCCGGGCCCATCTCGAAATAGTGGTAATCCACGTTCACCGGCTGGCCTTGCCAGTCCACGAGGACAACCTGTGGCCAGGCCTGAAGAAAGCAGGGAGTGTCACTGGTATTCGTCAAACCCGCGCCAAGCAGGATCTGCTGCGTCGCTGCGTTTGACCCAAAAGAACTCTTCAGATCAGCGGGATGACAGAGGGGCGAGTCAGGTGGAATGGTAGGAATGGGCGTTTCACTCGGCTGAGCGGTCATCGTGGCAGCCATGACGGTCCCGAGCGCATATTTGCTCGCCATGATGGCCGTGATTGTGGCATCGTTCTTTGGGTAACCGGCGGTTATCGTTTCGGCCTCCGCCGTCAACTGAAACAGTTTAGTTGCTGCAAGGCCAGGGGCCTGCGTATACATCTGCCCATTCATGGCTGTTGGACCCGCAGTCGGACCAAGGGAAGCCGATCCGCAAGCGACCAAGATACAAGGTAAAATTAAGAGCATCAACTTTCTCATAACAACCTTTATTTCTGATTCTACGCCAAGATATCGAATTATGGACAAGGGTGTTTTATGGACGATCAATCTCTGCACGCTCACCTTGAGGAACTGCGCAAGCAGATCAATTTTCACAACAATCGTTATCACGTATTGGACGATCCGGTCATCAGCGACATGGAATATGACCGGCTGCTGGCCGAGCTGCGCCAGATCGAGGCCAACCACCCAGACTGGATAACGCCCGATTCCCCGACCCAGCGGGCCGGGGCGTTGCCTTCCAACAAGTTCGAGAAGGTGCGCCACCCACACCCAATCCTTTCGCTGGCGAACGCCTTCGGCGCAGAAGACGCACACGCCTGGTATGAACGCATTCGCAGGCTGGATGACCGGGTGGAGCAAGCCGGTTTTGTCGTCGAACCGAAGATTGATGGTTTGAGCGTGGTACTACATTACAAGAATGGCATTTTTGTACAGGGCGCCACGCGCGGCGATGGCGAAATTGGGGAGGATATCACTGCAAATTTAAGGACAGTCAAGGCGATACCTCTGCGTATTCCGGTGATCAGAGATCAGAGAGTAGAGAGTAGTAAATCCGCCAGCCAGCTTTCCCTGTTATCTGTTCCTCTAATCCCTGATAATCTTGTGGTGCGCGGCGAAGTCTTCATCCCCATTAAGGAATTCGAGAAGCTCAACCGGAAATTGGAGGAAAGCGGGGAAAAGACCTATCTCAACCCGCGCAACACCGCTGCTGGATCCCTGCGCCAGCTTGACCCATCCATCACGGCCACCCGCCCACTTACGTTGCTGGTCTACCAGATTGTAGCCTGGGAAAACAACCCTGAGACACATCAGAGCCCTCAGGAGCCTCATTTCCAATGGGAATTGCTCGAATACCTGAGATCTCTTGGTTTTCCCGTAACCAATGATGCCCAGCGCTTCGATAACATCGAAGCGGCCATTGCCTACACCCAGACCTGGGACAAACGCCGCGACGCCCTACCCTACGAGGCCGATGGCATGGTTATCAAGATCGACGATCTGCGCCTGGCTGCCGAATTGGGCTTTGTCGGTAAGGATCCGCGCGGGGCAATCGCCTTCAAATTCCCGGCGCGCGAAGTCACTACACAATTGCTGCATATCGAGGTTGAGGTCGGACGAACGGGTGTACTGACGCCGCGGGCTGCCCTGGAACCGGTTGAGATCAATGGCGTGATTGTCAAAAACGCCACCCTGCACAATTTTGATTACATCGCTGAGAAGGATATTCGTCCCGGCGACCGCGTGCTGGTCAAGCGCGCCGGCGAGGTCATCCCCTATGTCATTGGCCCAGTGGTGGACGTGCGCACCGGCGCAGAAAAAACCTACCAGCCACCCACAACCTGTCCCGCCTGCGGACAACCAGTCGAGCATTTCGAGGGCGAGGTGGCCTGGTATTGCGTCAACGCGGCCTGTCCGGCCCAATTGGTCCGCAACGTGGAGCACTTTGTCTCGAAAGGGGCCATGGATATCACCGGCCTGGGCATCAAGATCGTTGAGCAGTTGATTGCCGAAGGGTTGGTGAAAGATGTCGCTGACTTGTTCACGCTAAAGCGCGAGAACTTGCTGGAGTTGGAAGGGTTCGCCGACAAGAAAGCCGACAACCTGCTAGCAGCGATTGCCCAAGCAAAGAAACAGCCGCTACCTCGTCTTTTAACTGCTCTTGGCATTCGTGGTGTGGGAGAAGTCTCAGCGCGCGATCTGTCGGTGCATTTCTCTTCACTAGACGCTCTGGCCGCTGCCTCTGAAGGCCAGTTGCAGATGGTGGAAGGAGTTGGTCCCAACATCGCGGCTGGCATCGTGGATTGGTTCAGTCGTGAACGTAACCAGAAGGTACTGGAGAAACTAAAAGTCGCGGGAGTCTGGCCACTCAACCAGCAATCAGCAATCAAAAATCAGCCCTCCGGCCCGCTCACTGACCTGACCTTTGTCGTCACCGGTACGTTGCCCACCTTCAGCCGTGAGGGCGTAAAGGAATTCATCGAATTGCATGGAGGCAAGGTGACAGACTCTGTTAGCAAAAATACCAGTTACCTCGTGCTGGGCGAAGCACCAGGATCAAAGTTACAGAAAGCGCAAGCACTGGGGGTGAAGGTGATTGGCGAAGAGGACTTGAGAAAACTTATCGCTACCACGCGAAAATAACGGCAAATGCCTTGTTTTTTCACTGGACATGGCAATTCTCACATTGTTAAAATCCTTACGGCTTGCACATACCAGCGCCGTACAGGCTTCCAGCCTCTGAGCCAGAGCGCTGGTCCTTGACAAATCTGATGACGTTCCGCGGAAATCGATTCTGTTATAATGAAACTACCAATTCTTAGGATCGTCCTCACCTGGTCAAATTTATTGAACTGGAGATTTGGAATGAAATGCCTGCCAAGAATATCCTGGCTCTTGATGGCCTTATCATTGCTTGCCTTGTCGGCCTGTGGAGGCAGTGCGGCTGCCACACCTGCTAACATGGCTCCAATCTATACACAGATCGCCTCGACCGCTCTGGCCATGCAAACGCAAACCGCACAAGCCTTGCCGGCTGCTACCGACACTCCCCAAGTCTCTTCCATCCCAGAAGCAACCAATCCTTCGCTACTCACAGGTACTCCACCGCCCGGCACACCATCGGCCACACCAATTGTCTTGAACACACCGCTTGCGACCACGCAAGCGAGCTGTGACAACATGAAATACATTGCTGATGTGACATATCAGGATGGATATGTGGCCGCCCCAGGTGAGTATATGTTCAAAACCTGGACAGTCAAGAACCTTGGCCCATGTACCTGGAACAAGAACTATGCACTTGTTTTTGGTTGGGGCGGCATTGGGACAGATTGGAAAACCATCGGACGTGTAAATCTCACCGATAAGGTTCTGCCGGGCGAAAATATCGATATAACCGTCAGCTTGACTGCCCCAAAAGCCAATGGTGAGTACTCTGCAGCTTTCCGTTTACAGAATGATAAGGGCTTCAATTTTGGCCCGTCACTGACGATGGACATTCAAGTGGAAAAATAAGAATTTCCGTG
>JBEKVG010000009.1:0-17401 GCA_049514195.1 Anaerolineales bacterium
CGGAGGTACCTTTCTAGATGCCGCTCAGGGGATCGGGCTGGTGGTTTAGCCGCTGGTATGCCACGGAAAAGATCAGGCAGAACGCCAGCATGACCAGCGCCACCGCCGAGCCGTATCCCAGCTGGAAACGGATAAAGGCGTAGCGATACATGTACGTGGCCATGAATTCGCTGGCATTGACCGGCCCGCCTCTGGTCATGATCCATACCAAGTTGAACTGCGTGAGCGAGCCCAAAACGGACAGGTAGGTGGTGGTGCGGATGGTGGTACCAAGCAGGGGGACGGTTACATACCAGACCGACTGCCAGCGGTTGGCGCCATCGATCATGGCAGCCTCTTCGAGCTCTCTGGGGATGTTTTGCAGGCCTGCCATATATAAAAGCATGTGCAGTCCAAAATATTTCCAGGTGAGGACAGCAAAAACGCATACCATGACCTGGTTTATATCCCCCAGGAAATTCTGGGGATGGACACCCGGAATAAGGATCAAAAGCGCATTGAGAAAGCCGTTCTCCGGGTCAGGGCTGAACATGCTTATCCAGATGATGGCTGTGATGACTTCAGAAATCACGTAAGGCATGAAAAAGATGGACCGGAATAATGCCCGCCCGGGCAGGTCACGTCCCACCATTATGGCCAGTAGCAGGGCCAGGGGCAGCTGGATAAGCAAAGAAAGCACCACGATTATGAGACAGTGCTCAATACTTTCCAGGAAAACCTGATCGGTCAGGATCTCCTTGAAATTATTCAACCCAATAAATTTGGTGGCAGGCCCCAGGCCATTCCAATTGAACAGGCTGTAATACACGGAGCGAAAAATGGGATAAATAAGAAAAAGGACAAAAAGGATAACAGCCGGTAACAGGAACAGAGCAACGGTCACATAGTCTTGAGTACGACGAGGGCGAGTCGGCGGGGACGACATCGAGTCGTTCCTTCTGACCTGGGCAATATTCATGAAGCATCTCCTTTTCCAACGGTGGGAAGGCCACCGAGGCAGGAATTTTAGCAATGAACTCTGATATGACAGTCACCTTATCCCCTTTGGCCTGCGGGATGCCCGGTGCAAAAAAGGGACATCTTGAAGAATCTGGCGCAGACAGGCAGGGGTGCAAAGGTGACTGTCACATTATAATTTATGAGGGGGGTTGGGCGTGAAACCCAACCCCCACAACTTCCAAAAAATCTGGTTTGCTTACTTTCCAAAGGTCTGCTTGGCGCCGGCTTCAATCTCCTGGGCAACTTGCTCAGGTGTCTCTGTACCTGCATACAGTTTAGCAACAGCATCATTGATAATGCCGCCCATCGCCGAAGGCATATACTGGTCATAGTAAAGCTGGAAGTATTTCGCAGCCGTAAAAGCCTTCTGGACAGCGACCATATTGGGATCGGTCAGGCCAGCTTCGGCACCGATGATCGGCGGGATGCCTTCCCCGCCTGCGGCAATTTGTTTCGCCACATCCACACTGGTGAGGAATTTGACGAAGTCAACCGCTTCCGGCGGGGCATTCTTGCCGATGGCAAAGCCGTTGCCGCCGCCCATGACATCCGTCACGTCACCCGCGCCGCCCTCGACCGCCGGGAAGTTGAACAGGCCCAGATTGGCAACACCCTTCTTGTCAGCGGCCTGGCCAGCTTCGGAGGAGGGAGCCCACTGTCCGGACAGTTCCATGGCAGCCTTGCCGTTGCCGAAGGTGCCCTGCATTACATCATGCGAGGCGCCCAGGAAACCGGCCTGAAAGGGCTGCAGGTCGATCAAATCCTTGAGATCTTTGCCGGCTTGGATGAAGCAGGGATCGGCAAAGGAGCCGCCCGAGCGGTTTGCGGCGGCCAGGAAACCCTTCTGTCCGCAAATACGGGTGGCGAGATAGGACCAGATGTGCATGCCGGTCCAGCTGTCTTTTTCACCCAAAGAGATGGGGGTGATGCCGGCAGCCTTAATTTGCTTGACATCGGCCAGGAGTTCGGTCCAGGTGGTAGGCGGGTTGGCAATCTTGGCCTTGGTGAAGAGGTCCTTGTTGTACCACCAACCGACCATACCCATGTCCCACGGCACGCCGTAATTCTTGCCGTTTTCGGCATAAACAGCCAACGCACCGGGTGCAAAGGTGTTGCGCCAGGCACCGCTATTCGCATCGAGAGCCGGAGTGATGTCTTGAAGCATACCAGCAGCGATCTGATCATTCATCACGCCGCCGCCCCAGCTCTGGAAGATATCAGGAGGTGTGCCGCCCTGCATGACGGTGGTCAATTTGGTCTTGAAGGCCTCGTTTTCCAGGATCGTAATATGAATGGTGACATTGGGATGTGCAGCCATATATTGATTGGCTAACGTTTGCCAGAGCGTCTTGCCTGGATCCACGGTGGTGATGTGCCACCATTCGATCGTTACTGGTTTTGCGGTAGGCGCGGCAGTAGCGGTCGGGGCTTGGGTGCCGGTTGGCAGGAGCACGGGGACTGCCGGGGCCTGGGTTGCGGGCGGTGGTGGCGCCTGGGTGGGCGTAGCCGTCGGGGCACAGGCTGTCAGCGCGAACGCGGCGATCAGCACGAAGCTGACAAAAGTTAATAGTTTGCGAGCCATTTGCTTTCTCCTTCTTTGAATATAGAAATTGGTTGTGGAATTCATGTGAAGTAGGTATGAACTGGATTTATTCTTATCGTGGGCACCTCCTTCATTCGGCTGTTTTTTTTGCAGACATTGTAAAATCGGATGCCATCAACCCGGCCGTGCGAGGCGAACTGCACGAATCACGCACGACCAGTTGGGTGGGTAACTCAATCCGATCAGCCACTTTCTCAGTTTTCTGCAGCAAATCGAGCAGCATTTGTGTGGCGACGCGCCCCATTTTCTCCAATGGTTGGTTAATCGTGGTCAAGGCAGGATGGATAAGGGAGGCCTGGGGGATATCGTCAAAGCCGATGATGGAAATATCTTCCGGCACATGCAGACCGCGGCTGCGAACTGCATCCATGGCACCCATGGCCATGACATCATTGGAGGCAAAAATTGCCGTGGGGGGATTGGGCAATGCAAGGAGGGCCGAGGCGCCGGCATAGCCATCCTGTTGAAAAAAATCCCCTTCATAGATCAACTCGGGGGCATCCGGAAGATGGTAAGTCCGCAGAGCCGAACGATACCCAGCCAGGCGATCGACTGCACAACCCAGGTCCATGGAACCGGTGATAAAACCGATGCGGGTATGCCCGAGCTTGATGAGATATTCCGTGGCGTTAAAACCCCCTTGCCAATTCGTGGCGCCCACCGCGTGACAATCCCGGCCGGCGCCTTGGTGATCAATCAGAACAAATGGGAATTTGCGCTGGGTCAAATTTCCAATAAAATCAACCGGATTGCGCGGCAGGACCAACAACAAACCATCCACCATGCCCATTGCCAGATTGGCAACGTAATTCGCTTCCTTGATGGCTGTCCTATGCGTAGTATACAGGATCAGGTCCAGCCCGCTCAGGCTCAACTCGGCGTCAATGCCCCGAATGATCTCTCCAATATATCCGGTTCCCAGATCTGGTACGAGCACGCCGATACTATCCGACTTCCCCCCAGCCAGACTGCGTGCCTGGCGATTGGCGACAAACCCTAATCGCTGCATGGTGGTTAAAACGCGCTCACGCGTCTCTTTTCTGACATGGATATCGTTGTTGATAACCCGCGAGACTGTCCCGAGCGAAACCCCCGCTTCCGCGGCTACTTCGACAATGGTCACTTTTGAGTTCGGGTGCTTTTCCATAATCAGTGTAAGCGTTTACACGAATTTCCATTTTTTATGCCCATCAACTCAAGAATCAACCGTGAAAATGTGGTTATTGAGCTGAAAGGGCATTATTCGGTGTAAATTATGGCCGATTACTCAAAAAAATTGGATGGACTCATTTCAGCGAGACCAGCGTTTCGTTTTCTTTTGGAAGCGTTTACAAAAAAAATAATAGCACCAAATAAGAGCAAAGTCAAGTACCTGTGCTGTAATTTGGGAAAATTTAATAGGCTCAAGCAGATACAAGATAAGGCCCCTCCAGTAAGCACCCGCGCAGTCAGCACTTAACCGCCCCTGGACAAAAATCACCTTGCTCGCATTTGGCACACGCTGCGCTAAACAGTGGATTACAATATAGCAACAGCAGCAACACCACTTATCGCCGACTCATCTGAAACCGCCCCAAAGTTTTTCTGTAAGGCATGCGAGTCTTTCTATCCAACCTGCGGGACGTTACTACCAACCAGCTTGTAGAACCATCAATTCAGGAGCTAATAGGAATTGAGACCAACAAAGCCAGTATGGGCAGGGTCATACCAGACCTCCACAAAAAAATCGGCCCAACGCATTCTCTCCACTGAACAAAGTCTGGAAGCCTATCTCTCTCTAGCCCTGACTCTAATGGTGTTACTTTTCGCCGCAGTGGTCGAGGATTATTTGGGCAACCCAGATGTGCACGAATACCAGTGTTACGCCAATGATTTTTGGTACGGAGCGCAAGCGATCCAGGCAATTCCAGCCTCGCAATGCCAGTCCCACACACAGATATCCCAGTATCATAGCTTCCCGCTTGAATACCCACCATCGGCTCTGATCGCCTTCTCCCCGCCCCTGCTTGGAGCGGTGGCTGACTACCCGGCCTTATTCGCGCTGTGGATGGGGGTAATGGTAGCCATGATTTACTGGCTGCTTCTACGATATGGCCCACGCAAGGCTGCGACTTTTTTTACGATCGGCCTGCTGGTCGGCTGCCAGGCGACCAGTCTGGCACGCTTCGACATGTTCCCGGCCGCCTTGACCTTGCTCTGCCTGATTCTGGCGGAACACCGGCACTGGACCCTGGCCTATATCGCGCTGGCGCTGGGCGTATTGATTAAGGCCTACCCCATTGCACTTTTTCCCTTGCTATTCCTGGCAGAGCAGCGCGAGCAGGCCGGCTTCTTTGTCCCCGAGCAGTCGCAGCCGTTGAAAATGCTCCCGGGCGTTCTTCTCCAGACCATTCGCAATCTGCGCAACTGGCACTGGAAGAACGCCCTGATATTCACCGGGTTGGTGGCTGGGGTGACCGCCTGTTTTTGGGGATTGTCCCACCAGGGAGCATTCGCCTGGTTTTTCTACCTTTACCAGCGTCCCTTCGAGGTTGAATCGACCGGTAGCGTCCTGTTATGGCTGGCTTCCTTGGTAGGTGTTCCGGTCATATGGGTAACTTCTTTTGGATCCTGGAATATTTTAAGCCCGATCGCCGGCGCCCTTTCGCAAGGGCTTGTGATCCTATTTGCTTCAGGTTACCTTTATATTGTCATTCAGCAATGGCGGGGAAAAATGGGGTTATTCCAGGCCTGTTTGGCCGCCCTGATGCTAATGATTGCCTCAGGCAAGGTATTCAGCCCGCAATATCTGCTCTGGCTGATGCCATTGCTGGCGATCAGTGCACCCGGCAACCGCAGGTTATGGCTTGCCTGGGTTGGGATATGTTGCCTTACCACGCTCTTATACCCCGTCTATTATGGGATTATCAACTACAATCATGCGAGTTCCCAAATCCCGGGTTTCCTGCCCACAATCCTACTCCGGGATGGATTGTTTGTCGCACTGATGCTGGCATATCTATTCAACTTCCGGCATTTGCGGGAACCGGATGTGATGTAATAATCACCTTAAAAGGAAGGTGACTTCCACATTCCATATCTTCGGGACGTTTGATATTGCCCGACCTTTAGGGGATTGGCAGGGCCACCAATTGATGCACCACCACCCCGGCTCTTGCCAGGTTCTGGAGGCTCTTGAGTAACCTTTCCTATTACAGGCGGAGAGCCAGATTAGCTCTTATACGAGCGGTAGCTCGCCGTCGTTCCCTTTCCTGCCCGCAAGCAGGAAACGCTCTGCGGTGCACCCCCATAAGTAATTCCGCACACTGATAACGAGTTAACCGTCACCATCTCTCACAACAACTTTTGAGACGTTGACGTTGTCACTGTTTGCTCGACCGGCGCCAGGACGGTCTAGACGGCGCGGTCAAGCAGTGTCCGTAACGCGGCAGATCAACGGAACGGGCATCTGGCAGATCCGGGACATCCCAGGCGCGTACACCCGGTTTGCCTAACGTGAAGAGAAAACGCACGCGCTGGCCGGGCCGGACAATCTTACCATCGGCCTGCATTTGCCGGACGGCGCGCGCTACCGGCGAAGGTGACGAATACTCGCCCAGCTCCCGGCTGAGTTTCTGCGCCACCAGCAACTGCTCTAGCGGTACGCGCCCCATCCGCAGTGCCTGAGACTGCCTGGAAACATAGGCGCGCATGCGACAGGAATTTAGAATCGCGAGAGCCGGGGACGCCGACCCCGGCTCTCTTGAAGGGGGAGGAGAAGAGGAGAAATTACCCTTCGTGATGGATAATACCATCCTGATTCGGAAAGTACTTGACGGGCGCCCTACGCTTCCCCTGCGCCGATCTGACAATACTCTAAGCGTTTTTTAAGCTAATAACTCCATTTTTGGGGTAATGATGGACCAGAAGGGACACTCCACTTCCTGGTTCTCTACCCCTACAGGTATGCTTCGCCATCCTAAGGGGAGAGGCGATCAGCCGGGTCAGGCAGGCGGAGCCCAACCGCTGAAATCCCATTGCGCCAGCAGCAGACGCAGCTCATCCTTGCCATGGACATGCTATTTGACCAGTGCCTGGCGCATGTAGCCCTTAACCGTGGCGGGCGAGAGGTGTAATCTGATAAAAATGCTTTTTTTAACTTGACTGGCAATCCAAAATATGCAATAATAGTGTTGCCTCTGGTTGGCTGCCCCCCTCAGCCAGCCAGGGGTATTTTTTATCTAAAGGTCGGACGGGGATATTTTCTTTGCCCTGTCAATTAGGAATGAGGGACCTGGGCAGGCAATCCTCTGTTATTCCAGCCCTTGTAACCGGCAGCGCCGACGGCTTTCGAACAGGCGGCCGGCCAGCATGCCAAAAACAAACCCGCCGACATGCGCCATGTAGGCCACGCCTCCACCCGATTGTACCTGGGCAAGCGCCCCAACCTCGCTGAAAAGTTGCGTAAGAAACCACAATCCCACCATCAGGATAGCCGGCAGGAAGGTAACTCGAATGAACCAGCCAAGAATGACCACTGTGCGGATTTTATCCCTTGGGTAGGTGATCAGGAAAATGCCCATCACCGCTGCGATCGCGCCGCTGGCTCCCAAGTTGGGCACCGTTGAGGTGGGGTCGATTACCACCTGTGCAATAGTAGCCACCAGGCCCCCCAGGAGATAAAAGATCAGAAAAGGTAATGGTCCCATCACATCTTCAATTTCCGGGCCAAAAACCCAGAAGAAGAGCATGTTGCCTAGGATATGCTCCCAGCCGGCGTGCATGAACATGGAGGTAAGGATGGTGATCCAATCCTTTCCTGCAACAATATAGGCCGGGACCATCGACCAGCGGTTGATGAATGCATCGCCTCCCAGCAATTCGAGGATGAAGACAACAGCATTGGCGGCAATGATCGCCAGGGTGATGATTGGAAAATTGATCGTACGGCGTGTATCATCTCCAAGGGGAATCATATCTATGCTCCTACGATTAATGCTGCTAAAGCAAATGGCAATACCTGCCAGCCAGCCCAGCGACCCTGCCAACCTGCCTCGGACAACCTCGATGATCACACAATTTATCAAAGCCTGTGACTGGTTTTATTTCAGGGAGCCGTTGAAACCCGTGTAAGATACGTTTCTCAAGGGATCAAGCATCTCGGCATTTTATTGCTATAGGAACCAAGCCTTGCGATGCAGAAGCGTTACTTCAGTCTAATTAGCTCGCCACTGCCGCCAAATCAGCTTGCAGTTGGGTAAAGTTAAACCCTGGTGCAAAGTTGGGCTTGTTCGCTTCCGGAGGAAGAATTGCGTATGCCTCGTCGACGCATTCATCCCACCACGCCCAGGTCACCTTCTGTGTATTCCCCCATGTGAGCACGGTCACGCCAGTCGAATCGTATGCAACGACAAATACTGCGTGACCATCGGTGGTCAGAGGACCCGGTGTCCAAGGTTGGCGAGCCTTGAACTCTTGAACGCAATTCTGTTGTACTTGAAATCCCAGGTAGACGCCACCAAAAAGCAGAGTTGCCTGTTTGACATGCGTATGGTTCCTCACATCGATGCTGGTAAAAGCCAGGATCTCGTCTCCGGAAACAATATGTTTGCGCCAAAAGTTCAGCACATCGAGTTCGTTAAGGCCGGAGTCATTACCACCCGTCAGATGCAAATACAACTTGATCACATCCTGCTTGCCCATGATCTTTTTCTTACTGATCAGGCCACGATAGGTCGTGACCGCATGGGCCAGGGCAGCGATAGTGCAATCTCCCAGAGTATCGTTACCGTCCATTGGGAATAACCTTTTCGGATTCGACATATTCAGGTTCTCATAGACCAGGTCTAGGACATCATAAGAAGCAGGCGGCGCTGCAAGTTTGTCTGTAAGATAGTTCTTAAAGCGCAGCGTGCGATAATCTTGTTTCGGTGGATGCTTTCCGAATCGATAGGTAGACATAAAATTGGCCTCCTTTGGGTTGGGTTATTTCTGCTTATTTCAAGACATAACGAATTGGTTTGCTCCACTGCGTGCCCATCCCGGGGTACTTTAGGGCAGATCGACAGAGGCTGGATCGTGAGACTCTTTCCAAAATTATCGCACAATTTCTGTTAATTAGCGCCACTGAATCACCTTCTTCTTTCCTCAACTAGCCGAGGCAGTCATCGTGACATTTTTCCATACAATAGCTTTTAGATTCTTGAAAAGCGTACAGATAATACGCAGGTACCGTTCAAGTGATCGAGGCAGGTCGTGTCACTACCAAGTACTACACGAAGCCCCCACCGCCAGGGATAAATCTATCCTGATAAGAATTATTGCCGGCGTACAAAATCGGTTGCTTATTGTCCGAATTCATTGTAAAATCAATCCGGATTTAAGCAATCCGTCCGCCCCTACAACGTATATTAAATATCGACAATCCATTTACTTAAGGAGAGAGCCATGAATCTCAATAAAGCGGTAACATATATGTTTGAGGACAAACAATGGGCGAACAAAATCGGGATCGGAGCATTGATTTCCATTGTCCCCATCCTGAATTTCTCCTGGCTTGGTTATCAGATTGAGATCATGCGACGGGTGACGAAGGGTGATTCCCTGCCAATGCCAGTCTGGGACGACTTGGGCAAAAAATTCATGGACGGGTTGATGCTCTTCCTGGCCGGCTTGGTGTATGCCCTGCCCGTCATCATACTGATTGGCGTGCCACTGATTATCATGACAGTGCCCGCTGTGCTGTCGGGGAACAATAGCAACCAGGGCATCGCCAATGCATTACTCACCGCGGGTGGCATGGTTGCCCTGTGCCTGACTTGCGTGCTTATCCTGTATGGGCTGGCGCTGTCCGTGGTGTATCCGGCCATCTATGTTGAGTATGCCCGCAAGGGGAGTTTCGCCTCCTGCTTCGATTTCAAACACATTTTCGCACAGATCAGGAAAAATGCTGGGGCTTTCTTCACCGCCTGGGGTGTATACCTGGGTATCTCGATCGGAGCTTCCTTGGCCGCCGGAATCATTGGAAGTCTGCTTGGTTGGATCCCCTGCCTGGGACAACTGATCGCGCTGGTGGTCGGCGTGGCCTCAGCCCTGTATACCCTGCTTGTCTACGCCCATTTATTCGGGCAATACGGTGCAATGGATGGTGCAGCAAAACCGACGGTAATAGTCTGATTGAGCAACTTTTCAAGTCAAAACATATTTCCAACAAGCTTCTGCCAACTCACCTATTACAAGTTGACCTGTAAAACCCAATAATTGAGTTGACTGATCCCTCGAGTATACAAGTCATCTTCTCGTGTTGTGTATATTTTTAGCTGAGTGTTGACCCGCCAAAGTGTGCAAGAATGAGTTACATTATTTGATTTGAGCTGTACCATCAATGCAGCAATTTGTGGAAGAGTTATTATGATGACAAACGAGCAAAACGAGGCGGCTGCCCGCCGGTGTATCGCCATGTACAACCAGCGAACGACTGAATGGGTCAAGACTTGTTATGCGCCAAACGCCGAGTGGACCGAGTTGCCGCTGCCGGCCACGCCGACCGGCCAACACGGCAACCGAGCATTTCTCATCCAGGTTGCCCAGCGCATCCTCAATTTCTTTCCTGACCGTCAGATGGAAATTTTGAATATTGTCACTCGGGGCGACCAGGTTGTTCTCGAACTGGATTGGAGGGGCATCGCTGCTGCCAACCTTGGTACCCTCCAGGCCGGTTCATCAGTCCGGTATCGAGTGGCGACATTCCTCACATTTGCCGAAGGGTTGATAGTCAAGCACATAGATTACTGTGTGCCCATGCCAAATGACACTGCATAGCCCCGGCTGGTTCGGCAATGATGCCCTGACAATGTACCATCAAGACCGGCAGTACAGGCAATAGTGTGTCTAGGCTGCAAGCGTCCAGTGAGGCGGGCGCGACCCATCCAAGCAATAGGCAGAGCCAGAACATCCGCAGGTACAAATTCCTTTACCTATGAAGAATAAAGGCCTTCTTACCAAAACCCTGGCAATTGTGGGCACACTGTTGGTCTGGTTCCCAATTCTGGCGCCTATCTCCCTGACTGCAGCAGAATTCATACACACGCGCCTGTTCCGGCTGGACTATCTCATGCCGGCAGAGCTCTTCCCGCTGGTACTGGTTGGCGGAGGCTTGCTGCTTTGGGCGGCGCTGCGCAGGCGTGCATACGGGGGGCTGATCGGCTGGGGCTTGGGAAGTGCGGTCATCCTGCTAGTGGGAAGCCAGGGGCTGGCGGTCCTCACCGGCCTGGCCACAGGCCGGACCAGGCCAGGCGGCTGGCAGTGGGCGCTCGTGCTGGCAGCGCTGATCGGCTATATCCTGGCGGTGATTGCCACCGGAGTTGGCGGCGCACTGCTGCTGCGAGACCTGTTTAAGACCGAACGGTAAACAAGCAATAAAGAGAATCAAGAGGCGGAAACCATGGAATCCCGACCAACCTCATTACCGGGCAGTATCCGGTGTCCGGCCTGTGGGCATTTTAACCCTTCGTGGCGTTCGGAATGCGAACAGTGCAAAACAAAGCTGGTGTCGCCTGACAGTCCAGCTTACGCCAGTTCACCAGAGCGTCCCGGTTGCCTGACCGCTTATGCTGTGCTTCTTTTTATTAGCACTGGTCTGGTTGCCATCGCGGCTGTATCTTATGGGATAGGCTATATGCTCAGCAAAGCTAGATATGTATGGGAGTTGTATATCCTTGCAGCATTATGCATTATTGCCTGTGTGTCCTTCATTCTTGCCCGGGGGCTCTGGCAACTTAAAAACTGGGCACGTATCCTTGCTATTGTTCTGCAAAGTCTGGGCATCGTGGGAAGTTTGATGTCATTACTCGACTTTTGCAGCACTTTGACAATTGAATAATCCGGCAGCTGACCCGACGATCAGGGAAAAGCCAGTACAATTCAGTAAGCAGCAAGTGATTGGAGGGCTCCATGTTTCCCTTGGTTGAGTTTCCGGAATTGGTGCAGCACGATGCGCCCTACTTTCAGGATGTATTCTCTGCGGATGCTTTCCTTGAGTTCCAGCGCTATATCAGTGGTCTGATCGTTTCGGAGAATAAGACAGTGGAAGGGATCAACCGCTTGTGTGTGAACGAAAGCCGCAATCAGAGCAGTCTCAATCGTCTACTGACCGAAAGTCCCTTCACGTTAGAGGCCTTGAACGAAGCCCGATTGAAGATGCTGAACAGCCAGGCAGGGACCCAGATCAAACCCAGGGGAGTGCTCAGTGCAGACGACACCTTGTTGACCCACTACGGTCAGGACTTTGAACAGATCGCCAAGCTGTTCGACCATGTCAGTGGGACCTATGTCTGGGCGCATGATCTGGTGACCCTTCACTATAGTGACGATGAGACCGATTACCCGCTGCTGTTCCAGCTGTGGAAGCCAGTGGAGTTGGATAAGTTGGAAGCGGGCCTACGTATGGCCGGAGTCCCGCTCAAGACCAGCAAAGTGGCTTTGAAGGAAAGTGACCCCAAGAAATGGCGCGGCTACTTGTTGGGAGTCTGGCAGCGTCAGCAAAAGAAACATCCGGATTTACAATCCCTGTATGACAGCAAGCTGATCATGCTCGAGAACTTGCTCACGCAGTGGAGCCAGGCTCATCCGGAGTTGCACTTGCCTGTGACCTTCGACAACTGGTTCACGCAGCCAGGCTTTTGCCACTTTCTGGATCAGACCCTCAGGATGAAATATGTGGGTACGCTGGCAGAAACCGACCGTGTGTACTTGAAGGATGGTGAGGAAACCCTGGGTCATTTTGCCGATCATCTCAAACAGCAGCACCTGAGCGCACTCCAGAACCATGGCAAAGCGGTCTTCCACAAGATCGGGGTGCCTTTCAAAGGCGAGCGGGAGTACTACTACAGCTACTGCCAGACCCACCGCTTGCACAGCTTTGGCAAACAACGCCTGGTAATCAACTATCGCCAGGCTGACCTCTCAGACAATCCTACCTTTTTCAACAGCAACTGCTTGATCTGGCAAGCCGCCGGCATCACGCGCATTCGACGTCACCGCTGGCCCGTTGAAGTCTATCACGAGGAAGGTAAAGCCGAAGGGCTGGATCAGTATCAGCTACGGGATTTCCAGGCCATCCAACGCCATATCAGCCTGGTTGCCGTAGTGTATAGCTTACTGCGTGCCGCCCAACACGACCCGGACCTTCACACCAAACTTCAACGTCAACTCAAGGTGAAACTGGAGGGGAGCCCAGCTGCCTGGCGTCGAGCTGCTCAGGCCCAAAGCTTATGGTGCCTGGGCTTATTCATCAGTGCCGGTCTGGCTCAAGGTCAAAGCCTGCGTACTTTGATGGCGCCACTGATCCGCGCCATTTGCGGGGTTTGACCTGACCTGCGTTCAAGCAGTGCTGCTGCTTCACCTGAATTACACCAGGTGAGGTAAGTTGGGTGTTGTCCCAGGCCAGCCTCAGGGCGTTGAAAATGTTTTGCCGGAACTGCCGGGATGTTCAATTTTCTAGGTGCAAAAGTCGAGTCATTACTCGGCATATTCTGTAACGCCTCGAATGGCTCTTCCGGATTTTTCGGTAACCCAATTGTGTCAGTCTTAGGGACGATGGCAGGCTTAGCAGTTCAAGGGTACATTTTCTATTGGTTTGTTCATAATGATAAGTATTTACTTCAGTAGAATGCTACGGCCAAGAAAAAGAGAACCGTACATGAGAGAGAGGAATATGAATAATAACGTGGAATTGATGTGTCTTTACTGGACAACCGCGGGGGTATTTCCGGGCCACAGCGAAATCAGCCGGTTCGATTTCAAGGACAGGGTGCAGGCGGCGGCCAGGGCTGGTTTTAAAGGCATCGGGATTTGGCACACCGACCTGGAACATATCCTGGTGCACAGGAGGTTCAAAGAGATGAGAACCATTCTCGATGACTATGGCATGAAATATATCGAGCTTGAGTTCCTGACCGACTGGTTCCTCGAAGGCGCCAGGAAGGAAGAATCGGACAGCCGCAAGAGAAGGTTGTTCGAGGCGTCGGAAGCGCTGCACGCCAAGCACGTCAAGGTGGGGGACTTTTACAACTCGAAAATTCCCATTCCCAAGGTCATTGAGTCATTTGTGGCTTTATGCAAAGAGGCGGAGGATTACGGCGCAACCATCGGTTTCGAGATCATGGGCTGCGCTATAATCGACAATCTCAAGGACGCCATCCGCATGGTGAAAAGCGCCGGAGCAAAAAATGGCGGCCTCATCATCGACATCTACCAGGTAGAACACCTTGGAATGAGTTATAAGGAGATAAGCCGCATCCCACTTCAGCATTTGATCAATGTGGAGCTTAACGACGGAACCCTGCCCGGAAACCCGGAGTATGATCCGTCCAACCGCAGGTTCTGTGGAGAAGGCGAGTACGACATCCGGGGTTTGATCCAATGCGTGAAGAAGATGGGGTACGGCGGTCCGTGGGGAGTGGAGGTGATGGCGGAAAAGCTGGCAGCCTTGCCGTTGGAAGAGGTCAGTACCAGGGCATTTCAGACCAGCATAGCTGCATTTGCTGATTAATAGGGACGATTGTACGCTGGTACAATAATTACATGAGTTGTCCCCTGCAGGGAATATCGCGGAATAAGAGATAGAGAAGCAGGTAAAAAATGGCTTATCGCGACTGGTACTGCGAAGATATCCTCTCGGGCAGGCTCGAGATAAAAAAGGTCTGGGAAGATGAACGCGTATTGGCGTTTCACCACCCTCAACCACAGGCCGGGATCCATGTGGTAATCATCCCCAAGAAACATGTGCCATCGCTCCTGGATCCCATGGCACTGGATGGGGTATCGTTGGCCTCCATGGTGAGGGCAATCCAGGAAGTTGCCCGGGAATTGGGCCTGGAGGGCAGGGGTTTCCAGGTGCGGGCCAATGCCGGTGCACCCGGCGCCACGCCCCACATGCATTGGCATATCATGGGTCCAGGGATACCATCTTAAGCAACCTGTCCATCGTTGACTCGCACCTCGACCTGGCAGAAAATGTCACACTTCGTTTACCTCCCTTTTTACAATCATTTCACATGAAATTAACACCCGCTTAATACAGGCGTATTACGATAATTCTTATAAACCAAATATCCGTTCCTTGGAAGATCAAAATGGGTCAAAAGAAAGTCTCTTTCACGGTACTTGTATTTTCGGCCCTTATGTGCAGTTGCATTCTTTCCAGTGCGCCCCTGACAGCCACAGCCACCCCGCCGAGAGTTTCCAGTCAGCAGCCCACACCTTCCGCGCAGGGCAGTCCCGGCCGACTTCGCGGTCCTACAACCGCAGCTACCGCCGCGACGGATAACCTGGCGTTGGCACGCTCGAAAATTAAGCACATCATCGTGATCATGCAGGAAAACCGGTCCTTTGATACCTACTTTGGTACCTATCCCGGCGCGGATGGCATACCTATGCAGAACGGCATGCCGACGGTCTGCGTACCGGACCCGGCCAACGGTCAGTGCGTGCAGCCTTTCCATGACCCGAACGACATCGACTACGGGGCTGCCCATACCGCCCAGGCGGCCAAGACGGCAATCGATCAGGGGAAAATGGACGGTTTCCTGACGGTTCTGAAAAACAGCCGCCGCCTGTGCTTGAATCCCAATAACCCCGGCTGTGTGAATGGAGCCAACGGGCCGGATGTGATGGGCTGGCACGACGCACGCGAAATCCCCAATTACTGGGCCTACGCGCAGAACTTCGTCCTGCAGGACCACATGTTTGAACCGGATGCATCCTGGAGCTTGCCCGCCCACCTGTTCATGGTCTCTGGATGGTCGGCCAAGTGTACGAACCCCAACGATCCGATGAGCTGCATCAGCAACCTCAACAACCCGGGCCTGGGTTTGCTCTCCGGAGGTAAGGCACAGTATTACGCCTGGACGGATCTAACCTATCTGCTGTATATAAACAACATTAGCTGGGCATATTACCTGACCGAAGGCGTGGAACCCGATTGCGAATCCGGTGAGATGAACTGCGTCCTGAAGCCGCAATTGCTGAAAGTGCCCGGCATCTGGAATCCCCTGCCCAACTTTACCACCGTGCACCAGGACAACCAGCTTGGGAATATCGAGCCAGTGGCCAATTTTTACGCGGACGCCCACAGTGGCACCCTGCCGGCGGTTGCCTGGGTGGTGCCCGAAGGGCCGATCAGCGAGCATCCACCCGCCTCGGTGCATGCCGGGCAGGCCTATGTGACCGGTCTGATCAACGCCGTAATGCAGGGCCCGGATTGGGACAGCACCGCTATCTTCCTAACCTGGGATGATTGGGGCGGTTTCTACGACCACGTCGCCCCGCCAACGATTGACCAAAATGGCTACGGACTGCGCGTGCCTGGCCTGCTGATCAGTGCCTATGCCCGGCAAGGTTTTATCGATCACCAGACACTGAGCTTCGACGCATATCTGAAATTCACGGAGGACATCTTTCTGAATGGCCAGCGTCTCGACCCGGCGACCGATGGCCGCCCGGATAGCCGCCCGACGGTGCGCGAAAACATGCCCCAGCTTGGCAACCTGCTCTCGGAATTCGACTTCTCCCAATCCTCCCGGCCGACGCTTGTGCTTCCCGTTGATCCGAAAGCAGGCCCGGCTTCCATCCCGTAATTAAAAAAATAGATGATCCAGCGCACGCCGGTGTTCTACGCAAATATCACTGGGAAATTGGCCAATCCGGGCGCGACAGATGCCCTTGTGAACGAGTTCGGCCCGGTGGTGAGAGCCATGCCCACCCCTACCCCGTCCGTAAACCTGCCGTAGGACAACCTACTGCCCACCAGCTGCCCAAAATGCGGCGGGCCTCACCATGCAATTGAAGCGGCCTGGATCGATGCGAACACTACCGAATGCGCCTACTGCGGTGTATCGATCCAGCATGCCTGATGGTGCGGTCACGAACTGTATGATCAATGCCGAATCAACTATGACGTTTATGTACCTGCTACTTTCGATATTGCTTTCTTTGTAAACGAACCCAAGGAGTCCTAAAATCAAAGCGGTTCCTGGAACTTCATTCCCGTCTCTCACATAAAGATGAATTTGAAAAACTGACCAAGACCGCCGGTTTCAGGGTAACGACTCTATATGGGGAGTATTCTTATGCTAAAATCAGTGAGGGGAGCAGCCTGTTCAGGATCTGGCTATTTGAGAAAGTGGGGTAAACAACCCCACTTCTTTAATAAAATAGAATAAAAGGAGCTGACATGCAAATTGGCCTTGTTTTTCCGCAAACAGAGATCGGCAACGACCCGGCGGTCATCCGCGATTATGCGCAGACCGCTGAGGGCCTGGGCTTCAGCCACCTGCTGGCCTATGACCACGTGCTGGGAGCCAACCCGCAGCGGCCGGGCGGCTGGTCGGGTCCCTATACCTACCAGACGCCTTTCCACGAAGTCTTTGTGCTGCTAAGCTACGTAGCCGGTCTCACCCAGCGGCTTGGGCTGGTTACCGGTATCCTCATCCTGCCGCAGCGGCAGACGGTCCTGGTGGCCAAACAGGCCGCCTCACTGGACGTGCTGAGTGGGGGTCGGCTGCGCCTGGGCGTGGGACTGGGCTGGAATGAGGTCGAATATGCCTCGCTGAACGAAGACTTCCATAACCGCGGCAAACGCATCGAGGAACAGGTGATACTGATGCGGCGCCTGTGGACAGAGCCGTTGATAACCTTCGAAGGGAAATGGCACACCGTCCCGGATGCCGGGATTAACCCGCTGCCAATCCAGCGGCCGATCCCAATCTGGTTCGGCGGAGGCGCCGAAGCCGCCCTGCGCCGGATCGCCCGCCTGGCGGA
>JBEKVG010000010.1:0-16662 GCA_049514195.1 Anaerolineales bacterium
ATAGTGGTCGAAGTCGCGTTCACGCGCCTGGCCCTTCCCATCATACACCATCTCTTCGCAGACAGCATAACCCAACGCCTGGGTCATCCCGCCTTCGATCTGCCCGGAGGCGGTCAAGGGATTGATGATCACGCCGCCATCCACTGCCATGACCAGTTTATCCACCCTTACTTGGCCGGTTTCGGTGTCGACCGTCACTTCGGCAAATTGAGCCGCAAAGGGAGGCGGGGAGGCAGGCGAGACGTAGGAGGCTACGCCCATGATTTGTTCCTGGTCGTTATGGTGCAGACTATCGAGCGCAATTTCACTCAATGGGATGGTCTGGCCGTCGGGAAATACGGCACAACGGTTTACCAAAGAAACGTTTGAACGTTCAAACGTTGAAACGTTCAAACGTCGATTGAGAATATCGGCGGCGCGTTTTCTAATCTTGTCTGCAATGATCTGTGCAGCCTTGACCACTGCCACGCCGGAGATATACGTGGTGGAAGAGGCGTACGCGCCTTTATCGAAAGGTGTGAAGTCCGTGTCAGATGAATAGGTAATGATATCATCCAACGGCACACCGAGCACTTCAGCGGCCATCTGTGCTAGGATGGTATCCGAACCAGTTCCCAAGTCTGTGGCGCCGATAAGCAGATTGAAGGATCCATCTTCGTTTATCTTGATCGACGCGCCGCCCATGTCCAAGTACGGGATGGCCGTTCCCTGCATGACCATCGCAACGCCGATGCCCTTACGTTTTCCGGTGCCACTTAGCCCTGTGGCACGTGACACTGGAATACGTGACACAGAAGCACGCCATTCCTCCTTCCCAAACTTCTCATCCCACCCGATCGCGGCCTTACCCTGCCTTACACATTCCTCCAATCCGACGGTGTGGATGGTTTCGGGGTGCGGCTCACGCCCCTCATTCCAGGCGGTGCTGAATGGGTGGAACTCGCCGGGACGGATGGCGTTCTTCAGACGAAACTCGAGTGGGTCAAGGCCGAGGGAGCGCGCGATTTTTTCCATGTGGCGTTCCACTGGCCAGAATCCCTGCGGCACGCCATAGCCACGAAACGCTCCGGAGGGCGGCGTGTTGGTGTAGACAATATCGGCGTAAAAACGGATGTTGGATGACTTGCGGAATGGCCCATCGCCCACGTAAAGACCCATGGATTTCTGTCCGGTGTTGCCGGTGACGGTCAGCGCATGACAGCCATACGCGCCGGTATCGCTCAAGACGAACATTTCATTCGCCGTCATTGTGCCATCCTGCTTGACGCCGGTCTTCATGTGGATGCGCATCGGGTGGCGCGAGCGCGAGGCGGTAAACTCTTCCTCGCGGCTGTACTCATACATGACCGGGCGACTGGTGGCAATGGTCAGGTGCGCAGCCACGTCCTCGACCAGCACCTCCTGCTTGCCTCCGAATCCGCCGCCAATGCGCGGCTTGATCACGCGAATCCGTTTAATTGGCAGCCCTAGTACCGGAGCCAGTTGTCTGCGGACGTGGAACGGTACCTGGGTGCTGGTTCGGATGACCAGGCGATCATCTTCATCCCAGTATGTGATCGTCACATGCGGCTCGATATGCGCCTGTTGGACCTTGGGAACAGCGTAATCAGCCTCGAAAATCTTGTCTGCTTCAGCAAAGCCCTTTTCCACGTTACCGATATCAATCCGGATCTTTGCTGCCAGGTTCTTCTCCGGTTTCGAATCGGCGAAGTTGACATACTCTGGTTCATCGTGGATGCGCGGCGCACCGGTTTTCATTGCCTCGCGCATGTCCAATACAGCCGGCAGGATTTCGTATTCCACGTCGATCAGTTTTAGGGCAGCCTCGGCGATTTCCGGCGTCTCCGCGGCAACGAAGGCGACGCGGTCGCCCACGAAACGGACTTTGTTATCTAGAGAGAAACTGTCCAACGGGCCGGGGATTGGGTCGGACTGTCCGGCGGTAGAGTAGACCACCCGCGGGATGTCGTGCCAGGTTAGAACGGCGGCCACGCCGGGCAATGCACGCGCCTTCGCCGTATCGATCTTCTTGATGTGCGCGTGTGCATGCGGTGAGTGCAGTACTTTGGCATGCAACATGCCGCGCAGTTCCATATCCGCCGTAAAGGCAGGTTTCCCCTGTGCTAGTTTGACGGCATCCAATTTCGGTTCAGGCTTCCCGATGGATTGGTAGGGTTGGGCCTCTGGGGTTTTGACGACTTTGGGGGCAATTGGTTCCACACAATCTCCACGCATCACAGCCGCCGCGCGCAGGATCGCTTGTACTGGCTTGAGATAACCCGTGCAGCGGCACAGCACTCCTGCAATCGCCTCACGAACCTCGGCCTCGGTTGGATTCGGATTTTTATCCAATAATGCCTTGGCAGCCAAAAGTTGTGCTGGCGTACAATATCCGCATTGGATGGCTCCGGTTTCGATGAAAGCGTTTTGCAACGGGTGAAGTCCGGGAGTTTTTTTCCAGCCCTGTTCGGGATGTTCGCCCAAAGCCTCGACCGTCGCAATCTTGTGACCTTCGGCCTGCGCGGCCAGCATCAGTCCAGCGTTGACCGGTTTCCCGTCCAGCAGGATGGTGTCCGAGCCGCTGAGGCCATGTTCATCGCCGAACTTGATCCCATAATAGCCGAGGCGGCGCAAGATTACGAATAAGGTTTCGGATGGGGTGATTTCAACATCTTGTTGTGTGCCATTAATTATCAATCTAATGTTCATAATACCTCTAGTATTTCCGTCATTTCTTGGTTGTTTAATGAGCCATTGATTTTGCTTCAAATGGTTTCTCCCGTTGTTGGCTATACTTTTGCGAAGTTATCTCTAAAAGCCTTTCGTAGTTCGTTAATAACAATTAGATCGCCCTTTTCATTTTTATAATACCAGTGTTCCCAACCATTGCAGGGAGCGCCTTCAATCATGCTACCGATTTGATGAATTGAGCCTATCGTGTCCTTATGTTGGATATTCCCATCCGAAAGAATAATAGCAGTTGCTTCGTATTTTTTGTTAAAATGTAAAGTTTGGCCAACGGTTAATAGTCCATTTTCGAGTAAATTTCCGAAAGGAATACGAGGTTCAGCTTTCTTGCGATTTATAATGAATACATCCTCTGAGAACATGGTTTCTCGAATGGAATCAATGCGCTGTTGAGCTACTTGGATGTATATGTCATCACGTTCGATGCCAATCCAGTTGCGATGCAATTTCTTTGCAACAGCTCCTGTCGTTCCAGACCCAAAGAATGGGTCTAAAACCACATCACCAGGGTTGGAGCTTGAAAGAATTACTCGGTAAAGTAATGCCTCTGGTTTTTGTGTGGAATGGGCTTTTTCTCCATTGAGTTTTAGCCGCTCTGAACCTGAGCAAATCGGAATGATCCAATCGCTGCGCATTTGTAAATCATCGTTAAGGGATTTCATGGCGTCATGATTAAAAGTGTATTTAGCGCCTTTCTTCTTCTGCGACCAGAGCAATGTTTCGTGGGCATTGGTGAAGCGAACACCCCTGAAATTCGGCATAGGGTTTGTTTTTACCCAAACGATATCATTCAGAAACCAAAAACCGAGATCTTGTAGAATCGCACCGACTCGATAAATATTGTGATATGAACCAATGACCCAAAGAGTGCCTGTATCTTTGAGAACACGTCGACAAGCGGCGAGCCATTCTTTTGTAAATTTGTCATATTCCGAAAGGCTGACGAATTTATCCCAACTATCATCAACGGCGTCTACCTTTGTCATATTGGGACGATAGAGGTCATTTTGGAGTTGCAAGTTATAAGGCGGGTCAGCAAAAATTAAATCAATCGAATTCTCTGGCAAAGATTCGAGAACCTCGATGCAATCTCCCTTGAGAATATGATTCAAGGGCAGTTCGGTTGCGGATTTTGATTTGGCCATTTCCTTTAACTCCAAAGCTCTTGGATAATTTTTCGGATTTCGGCAATGCGAAGTAGCTCGCTTATAAAATAGTGTAGATTTTCCGGTTGATCTTCCCGACGCTTTTTTCGTAAAGCATCATAATTTATTGAGAGCAATTCACAAAGCTCGCGCCCTGTCATAGCATGGGAAATATCCAAGCGGCCTTTTGCTCCATAAACAATAGCTTGCTTATCGGTTTGATTGAATGAGCAAAAATAGTAAGCCGTATTGTAACCGGTGCTCTAAGTAAGCCAATTAGAAAAGTTGGTCATACTTTCCAGTTCGCCACTTGATTTTTTCGTATCAAAAGTATCGCCATCTTTGAGTTCAATAACCCTTGCTTGTTTTCCCGCATGATCAAATATAAGAATATCAGCTATCTCGCCTCGGCTTGGACCAACAGCTGGCATTCTTACCTTAAAGGCAACTTGTATCTTTGACATTGGCTCTTGTCCAGCGAGAATATCGTCTAGGTGGACTTTTAGTTTGTCTGGTGTATATCTTTCGAGTAGAGATTCAAGTTCGTTGCCTGTGCGGATGACAGTAGCCTGCACTCGACTCATAAGTTGTCCAAGTTGTTGATTACCGAAAAGTCGTGCACAACCTGAGTTCTTGTCAGGACACCTTTGCTATCTGCAATTTTTGGCATGATTTATATTCTTCTTTCCATATATACTTAGCTCTCAGGGAGTTGCACGAGGATTTCAATGCAGTCGCTGGGGAGGATAGTGTAAAGCAATGATTTATCCATAAGTTATTTCCAATCTTCCGCCAGCCAATGGAAATAGGCCGGAAAGTTGGTGACCCAATAGCTATAGCTGTGGTCTCCAGGGCTGAAGATCTCGGTGTGCTGGATGTTGTATTTATCCAAGTAAGGAATCAATGCTTTAGCTTGCTGAAGCATGTAGGTATCCTGCTCACCGCTGTTTAGGAATACATGCGGCTTCAAATTAGCCGGGATGGCCTGCAGCCAGGCCTCGTCTTGTGCTTCCTGGCCGGTGGTCAATCCATTACCAAACACACCCGCACTTGCAAAAAGGTCGGGATGTTGAAAGGTGAGCACGTAGGCAGTCGCGCCACCTAGGGAGCCACCCGCGATGGACCTCTGGCTGCGAACGGGATTAGCATGGTAATGGCGATCTATGTACGGTATCAGAGCCGTTACGATCTGTTTTGGATCGAGATCATCGTAAGTGTTGGCAGTGGTAACAATCATCAAGGGCGGGATTTCTCCACTTAAGATGAGTTTGTCTGTGAGTGGGGCGAGACCATTGGCGAACCATTCACGATACGTGCCACCAAACCCTGGCAGCAGGTATAGTACCGGATAAAGCCTGCTCGCATTCGGATCGTAGCAGGGCGGAAGGTAGATACCAATCTCCCCGACAGCGTCGAGCGTCAAGGCTTGGACTGTACCGGGTTGTGTACATGCGAAAGGCGTAAGAGTCAGTGCGGCTGAGGCCGATATGCAGCTGGATAGAAAGCAAAGAGTGAGAATGGAGAGAATGAGCAGCTTCATGATTCTGGCGATTACTGATAATCCTTACGGTATACCAATACATCCCGAACCACCTGGAATCCAAGCGACTCGTATAATTGGAAGGCGGTTTTACGCCAGTTATCGGTTTCTACATAAATTTTCTTTGCGCCATGTGCCTGTAACTTGCGCAGTCCTTCAGCCAGCGCTACACGTCCCAATGCGTAGTGGCGGAAATCGCGGTGACAGCCAAGTGGCTCGATCTGGCCTACTTTTTCGGAAGAATGGGATTCCAGCCAGCAAATGCAGAAAGCGGCTAGGCGCCCGTCCGGTGCGGCAACGACGAGGTCCAAATCAGGGGTGTAATCAGGGTGCCGTAGCATGCGCTTCCGCCATTCAACGGTCATAATCTGGGATCTGAAGGTTTCCCGATGCAGCCGAACATATGCATCCGCTTCACTTTCGCCGGCCAGCGGGCGGACGACGAATCCTTCCGGGATACGGTACTCCTTCACCGGCAAATCCGCCGGGCGCTGCATGAAAACCTTCGACCATGAGTCTTCGCCCATATCAGCCTGGCAGGTATAACCAGCGGCTTCCAGTGCACGGATACGTGCAGCCTGGTCGGAGAAGATATTGACAAACCGGCCAGGCTCCCCAGCTGGAGTTCCCAAAGGGATCATTTCATAATGTTCCCGGGAACGCGCATCCGCCCAGGTCAGAATTTTTGGTAGGATTTCTGATTCCGCTTCGGGATGGCAGACAAAATCCACTTCAGCCCAGGGACATTGCAGGATGGCCCACGCGAGCAAGTGACCAGCCTCATCACTCCACAAGTGGCTATTTTCAGGATTGTCCATCGCCCACGAAGTGAACCGATAGGGGAGGTCAGTGACATGTAAGTTGCTTTTGCGAGTTTCGCTTGCGAGGGCCTCCATCACCCGCAAATCACTCTCGCCGGAATAAGCACGTTCTTGAATTATCATGGTAGCCTATTTTTCTAGGCATCTCCTAGCTAACACCCCAGCAATCTCGCGGCGGTACTCAGCACTAGCCCACTCATCGGCCGCTTCATAGGCGGCGTTGCGCGCAGCTTCTTGCAGACCACTGGACTCGTTTCCGTCCATTGCCAATGTGGGGGTCTGCCCCCACCCGCCGAGAGCCAGACGTGTGCGTCCCGATGGCCATTGAGCAAGTGCGACGCATACAATGGGCTTATCAAGGGGGGTTCGAGCTACAGTCTCGATGGCGAGTTTGACATTTAAGGGAATTTCAATACAGGTAATAAGTTTGCTGTGCAGGAGTTCGCCCCGTAAAGGCAGCAAATTGCCCAGGCTGATGATGGCGGATGACATATCATTGACCAGCGTGCATTTCGCATCCAGGGCCAGTATGACCGCCCCAAATGATGAACGTCCATCGCATGTCACCACCGTCCCTGCTACCGTCCCCATGGTACGTAAGTTGAGCGGAGCTTCCAGTTCGATGGCAGTCTTTAAAGCGTTAGAAGTGTAAGGGGATTCGAGTAAGTTTTGCAAAGTGACGGTTGCACCGATTTCGAGGTTGTCGCCAGATTTATGGAGTTTATCTAAGCTGAGGGCTTGCAGGTCCACAACAGAAAAGGATTCGTCGCGTCGTTGCGTGAGCGCCGTCCCGCCACCGAGCGGAAAGGTGTCAGGTTGCGAAAGCAGTTTTAGAGCTTCTTCTAAAGTCTGAGGCCGGTAATACTGAGTAATCATAGGGATTCTCCCGGAAACCACTATGCTTAATTATAGGTCTTTTTTTTACTTTTCAGGTTTCCTTATAATGGGTTCTTTTGGTCCAAGCAAAATCGCCAATTGCTTTAATTGCGAAGCGTGGACCATAGCCAAAACCTCGTCTGCGGGCTGCAGGACCGTATTACCATGCGGGATAAGTAACTGTTTTTTCCGAATAATGGCGACTATGACACACTCGCTTGGTATTTTAAGTTCATGCAGTTGTTTAGTTGCAGCGGGTGAAAGCGGGTGGACTTTTTCCTCAACCAACGAATACTCGCCTTTGCGTAGTTTTAACAGGGTCATCATATCCCCCAGCGACATTTCCTCCGCCACCAAGCGTGCCAAAATATCGGCTTGATTAAGCGCCACATCAACACCCATTTCTGGCGTGAACAGCCAGGCATTCTTGGGATTATTGACACGGGCGATGACGCGCGGGACATTGAATTCGAAACGGGCCAGCGTGGTAATCACCAGGTTGGTTTCATCCGAACCAGTAACCGCTGCCAGCACATTGGCCTTGAGCACGCCGGCAGCTTCCAGGGTTTGCGGCGAGCTACCGTCCCCGGCAATGATAGCCTCCGCAGGAATTTCATTTTTCATTTTTTCCAGAACAGGTGGACGTTCTTCGATAACCTTGACAGAGTGACCACCATCCAAAAGCAGTTTAGCCAAATAAGAACCGGTATTACCGCCTCCGACAAGAATTACAAACATGTCTACCTCCTTTCCAGTCCCAACATCGCTTCAAGTCGCGCCATCGCAGAGGATAGGACGACAAGGTTGAGCAGGTCCCCTTCTTGGAATACAGTCCCGATGATGGGAATAAAGGCCTGTTCGTTGCGCGTAATGGATGCCACCAATAATTCGCCGGGTACACTTAGTTGGTTGACGGTTCTACCGATCAACTGAGGCGGCGCTTCCAGGTGGACGAGCGAGACTTCGCCACGCCCGAAGGTTTCCCATACGTCAAGTTCGGCATGCGTCAATTCCTGGAGTATACGTTCTGCTCCCCAATTATTGGGGGAAATTGTTATCAGGCCCAGCCGTTGGTATATTTCCGCCCGAATTGGGTCAAAAAGGCGAGCCACAACACGCGGCACGTGGTAGATGTTACGTGCAATGCGTGCAGCGACGATATTGGCATTATCAGAATGGCTGGCCGCGACAAACGCTTCTGCCTCTTCTATTCCGGCCTGGATTAAAACGTTGTGGTCGAATCCGAGGCCCCGAATGATGCGCCCTTTGAAATTTGGACCGAGGCGCCCATCAGCATCAGCATCGTGATCAATGATGGTGACATCATGCCCTTGTTCGGTAAGGAGCTTGCCAACTTGCGAACCAATTCGCCCATATCCCATAATGATGGTTTTCATAATACTTGCCTCCTCTCATCGAGAATCTGATGAATGATTTCCACGGGTTCTTTCTCTGTGACGAACAAGACCCTTACGGAGCCACTCAAGTGTGTAGAGAACCAGCGCAAAAAGTGCGAGGACTGGCCAAAGGATAACCGGAAAGGCTTGATTATCAAAGGCTTTTGCCAGAAATGGAATATAAATCATCCCAGCAATCATGATCAAAGCCAGCGCAATCCCGAGCAGCAATACTTTATTACTGCCCCAACCCATTTGAGTATTATGTGCTTTGGAAGTCCTGCATGCAAAGGCATTTCCTATCTGAACGAATACAACACCGGCAAGAAAGACTGTCCTGGCGACTGCATTCACATCTGCGTGTATTGTCAGGAACTGAGGCCAATGAATCGTATTCAAAACTGGTTGATTGAGTAGATTGACATTTCCAGAAAAAAGATATGTAGATAGAAAGCCCAGATAACATAATCCAGCTTCGAGCAAACCCAGCCAGAGGAAGGATCTTGTGAGCAGGCCTCTATCCAGAAGTGGTTGGGAGCGACGTGGTGGATATTTCATGATGTCCGGTTCAGGTTTTTCACTCCCCAAAGCCAGGGCGGGAAGAATATCCGTACCCATATCAATTGCCAGGATCTGGCGTATTTCCAGGGCAGGCGGAATGCCTAATGCTGAAGTCAAAAGGAACGGCAGTACCTCCGAAACATTGCTAGAAAAAATGTATGTAATGAACTTGCGGATATTATCATATATGGCGCGACCCTCCTCGATGGCGATCGCGATGGAGCCGAAATTATCATTGGTAAGAATGATATCGGCAGCATCTTTTGCGACATCTGTGCCGATGATCCCCATTGCTATTCCGACGTCGGCCTTGCGCAATGCAGGTGCATCGTTAACGCCATCGCCAGTCACAGCAACTACCTCACCACAAGCTTGAAAGGCAGAGACTAAACGCAATTTATGGTCAGGGGCCATGCGAGCAAATATAATCTCCTTATCTAGGAGTTGTTGCAATTTAAGATCATCCATCGCGTCCAGTTCAGCACCGGTCACAATGGTCGGATGTAAGGTTGTAACCATGCCAACACGTCGCGCCAGTGATTCGGCGGTGAGACCATAATCGCCTGTAATCATTACAATACGGATACCAGCCTGACGACAAGTTTGAATAGCCTGTTCCACCTCCGGACGGGGCGGATCCATCATTGCTATCAGGCCAAGGAAAGTCAAATCCTGTTCGACCACCTCGGCTGTGTACATTCCGGAACGTGGTGGAAGTTCGCGACGAGCAAATCCGAGAACTCGCAGAGCACGGCGAGAATACTCATCGTTGGTAGACATGATATTGGTCAGAGTTGCTTCGTCGATTGGTTGCGATTCTCCGTTTACCAGGATGTTGGAACATAATTGCATAACTTCGCGCGGTGCACCTTTTACAAAGGCAACTTCGTGATCAACCGCATGATGGATGGTTGTCATGCGTTTTCGTCGGGCATCAAACGGGATCTCGTGAATGCGCGGTAAGGTTAATGCAACTGTCTGTTCGTCGATATTGTATTTCATGGCCGCCACTTTTAGGGCGGCTTCGGTCTGGTCTCCGAGACTGGTCCATGTGGGATGTTCCGGCCCGGGCGGGTTAATCCTGGCATTATTGCAGCACAAGGCAGCTTCGAGAAGACTTTGAAGGTCCTTTTCATAAGGAGTGTTGGTTGGCGACGGCATAAATTGGCCTTTGGGTTCATAACCAACACCTGTGACCTTGAACCTTCGCCGTGCCACCCAGATTTCACGGACGGTCATCTGGTTTTGTGTTAGCGTTCCACTCTTATCGGTGCAGATTACTGATACATTTCCGAGCCTTTCCACTACATTCAACCTTTTGGCTAAGACGCCGCGGGATGTCAGCCGTTGGACAGCCATTGCCAAGGATAGCGTTAGCGTGGCGGGCAGGCCTTCCGGTGTCACAGCGACAATCGTGCCGAGGGCAAGCAATAAGGCATTAGGAAAGTGTTGACTCACATGCGGTTCGAATGTGGCAAGTGCCCAGGTGATGCCACCGATGATCACAGCGATCAATGTCATTCTTCGGCTAAGGCGACCAAGTTCTTTTTGGAACAGGGAGGATTCTTCTTGGACAGTTTGGGTCAATTGGGCAATGCGTCCAAACTGTGTCAACATGCCGGTGGCGTAGACGATTGCCCTACCAGTTCCGGATGCAACAGAAGTTCCTGCAAATATCAGGTTGGGGCGTTCCAAGTCACTAAGACCGGGAAGAATGGATGCTTCTGCGGTCTTGCGTGCTGCAACCGCCTCGCCAGTCAATGAAGCATTGTTGACCCTCAGTCCATATTCTTCGACAACCCGCGCATCTGCCGAAATGTTATCGCCTTCAGCAAGGATCAGAAGATCACCTGGCACAACCTCTTCGCCAGGGATGTGCATGTCTGTTCCATCCCGGATGATATGTGCATAGGATGGAAGCAAGTGGCGTAATTTTTCGACGGCCTGTTCAGCACGATGTTCGCGCCAATACGAAAAACCGCTGTTGGCAATGCTCAAAAGCAGGATTATCAAAGCCAGAGTCCAATCCCTTTGCCAGAGGCTTATTATGATTGCCAGGAACATCAGGAGGATAAACGGGTGGCGAACCTGGCTTATGAATTTCTGCCAGGCAGGTGGTTGTGGCTGTTCCGAGAGAACATTCTCCCCATAAAGCGATCGACGCGATTCTGCCTCGACCGTAGACAGGCCCTTTAAGGAGGTTTCCATGCTCTGAAAAACTTCCGGTACACGCAGAGTATAGATCGGAGCAGTGCTCATTGTTTATCGCGCAGCGGGAGACGAATTTTTGGCGTTCGTCTCCCAAAGTTTATTTCTACTGAATTTCCAGATGCAGTATGTTGTGAGGCGACGCCCGCTTTTTCAGCAAAGAAAATTTACTCACCGGTTGATTCGAAGGCCTCTCCAAGCATCTGGAGTTCGTCCATCAGATGCGTACGCGTGGAATGGCTGAAACGGGTATCCTGGGCAATTTTCGCACGTTCTTCAAGTGCGGCGCGTACCACAAAGGCCGGCACAAACATGATCCTTCCAGCGGGAATAATAACAAAATTATGTGCCTTAATTCTAAGATCCTGGTCGTCGAAATAAGGCAGGCTAAGACTAAGGCCCCTGTTCAGGCTTTGGGACTTTGCTCGTTCCTGGATGGTGTGGATGATTTCCCTGGTTTGATAACGAGCCAGTGCCCGACCCTGGTTGACCAATTGACCAAGCATCCCATAACGTTTTTTTTCAAACTCTTCATCGGCAACCATATATGGCGCCAATGAACGAGCCGCAAAGAGTATGTTCAGGAAGCGTTGCATGGAAGCTATATGCGCTTCAGCTTCGCCAATCGAATTCACAATCAATTTATCCTGGCTGTCGAATGCGACCCATTGCGGAAGGTAAAATCGTCGGGCTGCTTGTACGTATGGCACTTGCAGGGAACCTCGTCCAACTTCAGCACCTCCCTCTTCTGCAATAGCATCTGTTGTGGCCGTGATGGCCGATTCAGGGCCTGCCTCATCCCCAGACGGGATGGAAGGTATGTCCTCATCATCGGCTGCAACATATGAGATACTCCTACCGGCTGGCAACATATTATGCACCATGTGATTGGCGGTCGCAAAACGGACCAATTCCACGCTGGCGGCAACAGCTTTATCGCTCGATTGGTCCAGCACCGCAAAGCGCTGGCGCAGAGTCTCGTGGACATCCCGCCGAGAGAAAAGGTCGCCAATTTTTCCTACGCGCTGTTCGCGCACTGACTCCAGGACCGGAAGTGGTTCGCTCGTATTGAAAAGGATTACCCGATCCGGAAGGGAGAAGCGCAGGTTGTGCTGGCGTTCGATATAAGCATTCGCAATCTGGCTTGCCTGAACTTCCAGGAAACGCTGCACGATGGTGGGTTGGGCATCAAAGAGGGCAGATTGCTGCTCATATTCCTCCCTCAACTGGTCAGCGGCGGTTACACTATTTCTTAATTGTGTTTGCTCAGCCATATGTTCATCCTCTCTGGAAAGGCAAGTCGGCGATTAGATAACGATTCTAACGCTTTTCAAGCTTAACCGGAAACATGCTCCGCTGCTGCAATTGTATAATACTTTTGCACATACGACCATAAATTTATTGGAGTGCTTGCAAGCGCTTCCACATCTTCGGCGCCAATTCGCGCGAATGGGCAGCAAGGCGTTCTTCATCCATGCTGAGGATCTTCTTCCCTTGCATGAGGATCTTCCCGCGGCAGACCGTGGTATCCACTACGGCATCCACCAGCCCGAAAATGAGATGACCCAGGAAGTTTTCCTCACTGAACGGGGTTGGTGGAAAGTAGTCAATGATGGCCAGGTCGGCGGGATGGCCTTCAGCAATTACACCAAGTTGCAAGCCAAATTGGCGTTTGACAATTTCCGCGTTGTTCTGAAGGAGCATTTGCGGGGCCTCCATGAAAGCAACACGCGGGTCGCGGTTCTCCAGACGATGCAGGAGATAGGCACAACGCATTTGAGCGAGCATGTCAGAACCCATGCCATCCGTACCGAGTCCGACTAGTATGCCCTTAGAAAGCATTTTAAGGACCGGGGTGACACCCACTGCGTTATTCATGTTCGATTCGGGGTTATGGACAACTATGGTCCCGGTCTTGGTTATGACATCCATCTCATCCTCGTCAATGTGGACGCAATGGACGAAAATGGAATTCTTACCGGTCGCGCCCATCTTGTACAGGCGGTTGACGATGGTAGTGTTGTATTTTCTAAGTGAATCCTCCTCGTCAGAGAGATCTTCTGCCACATGAATGTGGCACCCAACGTTGCCATCTTTGGCAATGCCGACACATTTTTCCAGGGTCTCGTCTGAGAGGGTGAAAGAGGCGTGCAGTCCCATCATGGCTGCAATCTGACCGTCGCCTTTGCCAACTTTCTTTATGAAGCGTTCGTTTTCAGCGATCCCACCTCCAACAATATTGCGGTCGGAGACTTCATAGCAGAGCGAGGCGCGCAAACCCGCCTGGCGGACAGCCGTCTCGATCAGGTCAAGCGAGCCGTCCCGCATGGACGGCGAGGCATGATGATCGATGACAGTGGTCGTGCCGTTGCGGATGCAGTCTATCAAAGGGATTTGGGCCGATAGCAGGATATCTTCTCCATCTAATGCTCGGTCGACCTTCCACCAGAGTTTTTCAAGGATTTCTACGAAATTCTTTGCCGGTTCTCCTGGAACGGCCATGCCGCGTGCCATGGTCGAATAGAAATGATGGTGTGCGCAGATGAATCCGGGTAGGATGATCTTTCCGGAGCAGTCAATATTTTCAGCGTCTGGGTACCGGCGCTTCATTTCGGCCGGATTGCCAACCGCGCTAATCAATTCTCCGTCGGTTACGACGGTAGCATTCCAGAGGACCCGATTCTTTTCACCAAGCGTAACAACAATACCATTTTCAAAACGAGTGGTCATGGTTCGTCTCCTAATATTCTTTCAATACGGCAAATTCTTCGACACTGCGGGCGCGCATGAGAATGGCTCCAGTGAAGCACTTCTTGGCACAAATGGAGCAGCCAATGCATCGTGATGGATCGGTATGAGGAATACCTTGCTCATCAAGCATGATGGCCAGGTACGGACAGCGGGCGCAGTTGCCACAAGAGACACACAACTCGGGCTGTGCTTCGGAAATCTTTTTAACCGGCGTTAGCGCCATGAAATCTGTGATAGGATGCGGCTGGGCAATGCCAATAAGTTCCCTCATCGAGTGGATACCACGGTCTTGCATGAGGAACGAGGTCCCCGATTCGAGCTCGTTGATGATGTTGTAACCCTGTTTCATAACAATGGTGCAGAATTGGACGGTCTTGACGCCTAACGCCAGGAAATCCATGGCGGCCTTATAGTTCATTGGGCCGCCGTTTCCGGAAATCTCGATCCCCTCTGGAACCGCCTGTGCCAGCGTCAAGTATGATATGGGCGTGACACCCTCGCCGCTCATGCCGACGATGACCCCTTCTTCCCAACTGCGATCAGGAGCCGGGTGAAAGGCCAGGGTGGGGAATGAGTTCGCCAGTGTGATGCCAGCCTTCTTGCCTGGGTATTTGTCCAACACTTTGCGAATCGCGCGCAGGATGGGCACAATGGATGTAACTGCGGCGGTCAGTTTGAACAATTTGGGAATATCTGGATTGCTGACTTGCATGATCCATTCAATGATCTTGGCGGTCAGGGCGGCATTCTGCGAGACAATATCGCCTTCGGTTCCATCCCCACCTTGCGGACAGGAAAGTGAATACTCGATTCCCATTGCACCGGCAGATTCCAACTTCTTGGTGTTGGATTGCCAGCCAACTGCGTCTCGCTCGTCATTACCGGAAACCGGGCCGCCGGTCGAGGCCATGGTCAAGCGGTCGGGCCATTGCTTTACCAGTTTCTCCACCTCATGGCAGACTCGATCCAGGGGATGGCCGGAAACGTTGTCTGAGTTGGCGTACGTGTAAGGGCCAAATGTGAACATGTACTCGCCGGGTATGTGAATGGGGACGTTGTCGAAGGCTGTCTTCATTACGCCACCGGCCCAACCGGCTTTGTAGGCTTTGGTCATCTGATCCAACCCGTCACTGGACGGAGATGCAGAGACAAGGTAAGGGGAAATGATCTTACGCCCGAAGAACTCTGTCTCCAGAGAGACTGGCACAGGGTTGTAGCCTGGCAGGCCATAGTAGGACTTGTTCAGCCTCTTGATTTCCGGCTTTTCCCTCTTCTCGAGCCAGGCATCGATTTCCACCGCGGCGTTCTTGCCGGAGGCGGTTGCTTCGACTACTGTCTTAGGCCCGGTCATGAAATCGCCAGCGTAGAACAGACCCTCGACCTGTTCGCCGCGCGGTAGGGTGCCGCGCATCCCGATGGCAATGACAACCTCGCTGAAACCGCTACGCGTTCCCTTCGTTCCGGCGATATCGCGGACATTTGCAGGGCTGAATGGTTTGCCTTCGGGCAATTCCATTTTGACAGTCTCTAGACCCGTAATTTTCCCACTTTCAGCTATGATTTTGCTGACCCGGATGCGCCCGTTGACTTCGATGTCAAAGTCGAGAAGTTCCTTGCGTTCTTTTGAAGTTAGCGGCATTTCAGCAAGCTTTTCCAGCATGAAGAGTTCTACATTTGTCGCTCCGCATTTCCGGACAGTGACGGCGCAATCGAGTGCCGTAGCACCGCCGCCAATGACGGCCACTCGCCCGTCAAAGCGATGGGATGATGGGTTCGAGAGCAAGTCCACCATCTTGATAGCAAGGTTCTCGTTTTCGATGCCGAGTTCAATGGGTTTCCATAACCCGGCAGCCACGCAGACAGCCTCGTACCCTTGTTTAAGCAATAATTTCGGATCTTCAACTTCGACCTCGGTTTTTGAATTGATATTTCCGAGAGACAAGAGGAACTTAATGTCCGATTCCACAACTCTCTTATCCAGGCGATGGTCAGGGACCAGGTTTGCCATTCCACCGAGACGGGCGCGGCTCTCGAAAATGTCCACTGTATAGCCCATTTGGCCGAGGACTGCTGCCGCCCCCAGCCCTGCCGGGCCACCGCCAACGATGGCTACTCTCTTTCCATTCAGCTTCGGTTTTGAGAATTCTGGGATGCCACCCTGATTCTTGGCCATTTCAACAATGGTAGCCTGAACAAGAGGAATATTGATTGACCCATCAAATTTTTTGCGGGTACAGGCTGCCATGCATAATGTGTCCGGGCAGACCATACCGCAGACGCCGCCGAGCGGATTGGCTTGCATGATCTCGGCTGCCGAACGCCGGAGGTCGGACGGGTTGCCCACGCGGGCAGCCATGATGAAATCGGCTGGGGAGCAATTGGCCGGACAGGCTTCCCTGCACGGTTTTTCCTCGCAGAACTCACAGCGAAGTAATTCTGTCTGGAGTTGCGCAGGGGTCATGATGAGTGAGTGGATTTCCTCTTTTTGCTTTGCACTCCTATTCCAATTGAATTGTCTGAGAACCTGTTCGTATTATTGCATTTTGAAAATAAATAGTCATATTTGTGCTTTCCTTACAACATTTTTACTGCTTTCAATCCGCCAACCATTTCCA
>JBEKVG010000011.1:0-16584 GCA_049514195.1 Anaerolineales bacterium
CACTCCGACAAAAAAGCCGACACCCACTTCCACACCGACAGTCACAAGCCAGGTGCTCCCCGGCCCTTACCAGACCTCGCTCTTGAACCCGCTCGATACGCCCCATACCTACATTAAAACTATATGCCAGTACCTGCGCGACAAGTGGTCTCTGGCGAATAGTGTGCCTGGGACGGTAGTGATGGTGATCATGTTCCATCAGATCACAGATGAGACGCTCATCACTCCCGAGGAGATTTCAGAATATAGTTTCCGCCAACTAATGAAAAAACTTCACGATAATGGCTTCCAGGCAATTACCACTCTGCAATTGGACGGATTCCTGGAACACAACTCCAAAATTCCGGAACGCTCTGTTCTGCTTGTGATCGATGATAAGCATTCAATTGATTATTTCAACGGGCTATTCCGTCAATATTGGATTGATTACGGCTGGCCGGTCGTCAATGCCTGGATAAGCGATGATCTGACCACCTCTGATCTTTGGAAGCAGCTGGAAACCTGGAATGCTGAAGGCTGGGTGGACTACCAGGCCCATGGAGTGGTTTCCGATCCCATCACACAGAATTCCACTGACGATTACATTCTCGGCGAATTGAAAGGCCCGATCGATGTATTCCGGGAGCATTTCAATAAAACGCCTATCGCTATTATCTGGCCGGGTGGCGGGTTTACGCCGAAGGCTGTCAGTATGGCGCGCCAGTTGGGTTACCGGCTGGGGTTCACGATCAACCCGCGCGGACCGTTGATGTTCAACTGGGTTCCACTGGCAGACAGTGGAGATCCAGCCCGTGACACCTGGATCCCGGAAGGTCCCGTCAAAGACCCGCTGATGGTCCTACCGCGCTATTGGGATACTGATGCCAGCCTCCACCTGAACGAGGTGATCCAAATCGGACAGGAGGCGGCCGCCTATGCCAACGCTAATAAATCCACCGAAATGGATTATTACAACCTCGTCTGCTCTCCGTTTTACGGAGCAATCCCCTGAGTACTGCTTATGCCCTGCATTTTCTGTAAAATTATCTCCGGTGAAACACCTGCCGCCATCATTTACCGCGATGACCAGGTCACGGCCTTTCGCGATATTCACCCGATTGCCCGTACCCATATTCTCATCATACCCAACCGGCATATATCTTCGCTCAACGAACTGGAGGCCGCAGATGAGGCGCTGGTCGGGCATATGGTTATGGTGGCGAAAAAACTGGCAACGCAGGAAGGCGTTGCCGAAGACGGCTACCGGCTTATGATCAACACCGGGGTGCATGGTGGACAGACAATCCAACATCTCCACTTACATCTGATCGCCGGGAAGCTAGCCCGTTTCCTTTTGGGATAGGAAAGTGCTTTGAAAATCAAACGAGCCGGGGATAAACTTCGAATTTCAAAACCCCTCTAAGAATTTCTGTGAGTCTGGCTCTTCTTTTGGGAGTGCAGCCTGCTTTTTGAATGAGGTAAAATTACAGCATGTTTGAAATCATCTTCCTTGGCACATCCGCCTCCGCACCCTCTGCCAAACGTGGTCTTTCAGCGCAAGTCGTCAAACATGACGAGTACCGCTTCCTGATTGACTGCGGCGAGGGCACGCAGCGCCAAATTCTGCAATCTGGCATGGGCTTCAAGAACCTGAGCCATATTCTCATCACCCACGGACACCTTGACCATATCCTTGGACTTGCGGGGTTGCTCTCCACATTCATGCGCTGGGAGGCGATTGAGGAAATGAACATCTACAGTGGCAAGTGGGCACTCGACCGCATCCACGACCTGCTTTATGACGTGGTCCTGCGCGGAGGACAGGCGCCGATTGCCCTCAATCTGCACGAGCTCAAGCCAGGCGTCTTCTTCAAAGCGGAGGATTTTACCATCACGGCTTTTCCGGTTTTCCACCGCGGCTCTGACAGCCTCGGTTTCAGGTTTGAGGAACGTTCGCACCGCCCATTCCTGCCTGATAAAGCCGAGGAGTTGGGCGTGCCAGCCGGTCCCATTCGGCGTGACCTGGTGGATGGCAAGACCGTTACATTGGCGGATGGGCGCAAGGTCGGGCCGGAGGATGTGCTTGGCCCACTCAAGCCAGGAGTCCGTTTGGTACATATCGGTGATACGGGCCGGATCGAGGATTTGGTAGCTTCCTGCCAGGGCGTGAATGCCCTGGTGATTGAGTCCACTTACCTTGAAGAAGAAGCCGAAATGGCAAGAAAGTTCTCCCACCTGACGGCGAAAATGGCCGCGGAACTGGCGGTCAAGGCGGGTGTCGGGCAATTGATCTTGACCCATCTCTCGCGCCGCTACCGTGATAAGGATGTCTTGGCTGAAGCCCAGACAGTTTTCCCAAATGTGTCCGTCGCGCACGATTTTGACGTATTCTCCATCAAGCAAGAAGGTTAGGTATGCCTCGTTCCGAACTTGATCTCAATCCAGTCCAGCACATCACGTCAGATGCCATTGGCAAACCCGGACAGCGTGTCTTCTATCTGCAGGGCTGGCGTGAGCATGATATTCAACCGGTGACAATAATCATTGAAAAAGCGCAACTCCAAACCCTGGCGGCTGGGTTGGAGCAAATGCTGGTCGAAATTACCCATCAGAACCCCGCTTTGGCTGAGGCTTCGAGTGAGTACGAAGAAGATAAAATGCGCATTACACCGCCGGTGGACCCGCTCTTCCGAGCCGGGGAGATGGGCTTGGGCTATGACGCCGATCATGACCTGATTGTCATCCTGGTACGCGAGGTTGTTATCGAAGACGGGGATCAGGAGGATGCCTCGGTTGTACGTTTCTGGTGCAACCGCCAACAGGCCAGCCGGCTGGCGGCTTGGAGCACGGAAGTTGTCAAGCGTGGAAGGCCCATCTGTCCGCAATGCGGTCAACCGATGGAGCCCGAAGGTCACTTTTGCCCGAAGAAGAACGGGCACAAGCATTAAATCATGACCAACCAGGCCGGCGCACCCCAAACAATCCTTGAAAACGGCGAGATCGAGCTCAAGGGTCAGTTTACGCGTGGCTTTAATTACACTTTCCTGGTAAATGTCCGTTATGAGGGGAGGGAAATCCCGGCTGTCTACAAACCGGGACGGGGGGAACAACCGCTTTGGGATTTCCCCGAGAACACACTGGCCAGTCGGGAAGTGTGCGCCTATCTGGTCAGCCAGGCGCTTGGCTTCGGCCTGGTCCCTTTCACCCTACTGCGGGATGGGCCACTCGGTCCCGGTTCGCTCCAGGAATATATAGACCATAACCCCAACTATCATTATTTCAACTTCAAACCGGCTGATATTGAGCGCCTGCGGCCGGTGGTTCTCTTCGACTTGCTTGTCAACAATGCTGACCGCAAGGGCAGTCATATCCTGTTTCAGAAGCGTACCCGCAAGCTCTACCTGATCGACCATGGGCTGTGTTTCCATGCGGAGGACAAATTACGCACGGTGGTGTGGGATTTTGCCGGTGGACCCATCCCAACGGAATTGCTACTGGCTATTTCCAGCTTCGTGGGGGATTTCATGCTACATGGCAGCCTGTCTGCGATGCTCAGACAATATCTCAACCCGCAGGAACTGGCCGCTCTCCAATCACGTGCGGAGGCAATTCTAGAGGCCGGGCAATTCCCATTCCCACCTGAAGACCGGCGAGCCTTTCCTTATCCGCCAATATGATGTATTCCAGCGTTCCTGTGCCACAAGACATTGCGACGCCATAAAAGAGGAGAACACATGTCCCACTACAATCTTGCTCTGCTTGGATTCGGTAATGTTGGACGCGCCCTGGCCCATCTGCTTCAGCGCAAGGAGACCGAGATCCAGGACCGCTATGACATTACTTTCAGTGTGACTGGTATTGCCACTGGGCACCACGGTGTAGCCATCAACCTGGCCGGACTGGACTATCTCAGGGCAGTTGAGCTGGCCGAAATTGGAGAGTCGTTAGCAGTACTTTCGCAAATCTCTGTTCAGGATAATCTCCATTTCCTGCGTAACTGCGGAGCAGACGTGTTATTTGAGAATACACCCATGAATCATAAGACCGGCCAGCCAGCCATTGACCACCTGCACCTGGCGCTCGAACTCGGCATGCATGCCATTACGGCCAACAAGGGACCCGTCGTGCATGCTTATCGTGAACTAACGGAATTTGCTAAAGCAAGGAACAAAAAATTCTTCTTCGAGTCGATTGTAATGGATGGGGCGCCCATTTTCTCGCTCTTTCGTTCCGCCCTACCGGCTGCGCAACTGCTGGGGTTGCGTGGCGTCCTGAATTCAACCACCAACCTGATTTTGGGCCGCATGGAGAGCGGTGAATCGTTCGATGAAGCCGTCAAATATGCCCAAGCTGTGGGACTGGCCGAGACTGATCCCGCCGCGGATGTGGACGGCTGGGATGCGGCCATCAAGGTGGCTGCACTGATCAGCGTGCTGATGGAAATTCCCTTTACCCCCCAACAGGTGGAGCGAACCGGCATCCGCCTGATCACACCGGAAATGATTGCACAGGCAAAGTCACAGGGAAAACGCTGGAAATTGATCTGTTCGGCGGAACGCGACGGTGCTTCAGCCAAAGGCCGCGTTGCCCCGGAACTGGTCTCACCAGACTCGCCTCTTTACAGGCTCGAAGGTGCGACCTCCATGATTGAATTTAAGACGGATGTGCTGGGCAATCTGTCGATCACGGAGATGGAGCCGACTCCAGCCTGCACCGCCTTCGGTCTGCTGGCGGATTTTATCAATGCAGTGCGGATTGTTGTATAATCGCATCCATGAATCTCATTTCAGGGAGGACGAGCATGTCCTGGCAACGACCTGCTCTCAGCCTTGCCGGCCTTATGGTTGTTTTGGTCTTGCTAGCTGCCTGTGGGGGGTCAACTCATGCTGCCACGCCAACATCAGCCACTCCAGAGAATGTAACTCCTTCAATGACTGTGGTTTCGCCACGTCCCCTGACTATTTGCCTGGGTCAGGAACCCTCCAGCCTGTTCCCGGTGGACAATCCTTCGGCGGTGGCACGCGCCGTTCTGGCGGCTGTTTATGATGGGCCGATCGACACAAACTCTTACGGTTACCAGCCGGTCATTTTAAAGAGTCTGCCCAGCCTGTCAAATGGAGATGCGCAAATTTTCAAAAAGTCCGTTTATGTGGGTGATGAGGTGGTGGATGCCCGCGACACGCCAGTCACGCTGGCAGTTGGGATGAAGGTCCGCCCGGCCGGCTGCCGCAGCGATACCTGCGCTGTTGCGTATGATGGGAAAGGTTCAATCCAGATGGACCAGATGCAGGTCACCTTCCGGCTGCTCCCTGGACTGACCTGGTCGGATGGAATGCCTCTAACCGCAGCGGATTCTATCTTTGCATACAATCTTGCTGCGGATCCGAACTCGGCTGGTTCTCGATTTTTAGTGGATCGTACCCAGTCTTATGAGGCTGCTGACGATGTGACAGTTCAATGGTGGGGCAAACCCGGTTTCATCGACACCACCTATTTGGCCAACTTCTGGATGCCTCTTCCCAAACATCTTTGGAGCCAAATCCCTGTCGGCCAACTGACAAGTAATGCTGCATCATCCCGTTCTCCAGTTGGTTGGGGCCCGTACCTCATACAGGAATGGGTAGCCGGAGACCATATCACTCTGACAAAGAACGCGCGTTATTTCCGCGCCGGAGAAGGCTTGCCGAAATTTACCACGCTCACCTTCCGCTTCATCACAGACCCTGCGACTGCCGTCAGCGATTTGATCGCGGGCACCTGTGATATCCTTGACCCCAGCATCGACCTGGACGGGCAGGTGGACCTATTACGCTCGATGGCCGGGCAAAAGCGCCTCCAAGTGTTGTTCACAACGTCGCCGGTTATGGAACAGTTGGCGTTTGGCATCCACCCGGCTGTCTATGATAATGGCTACACCGCAGGGAATGACCGCCCGGACTATCTTGGCGATGCCCGCACCCGCCAGGCAATCGCTATGTGCATCGATCGCCAGAAAGTGGTTAACTCAGTGCTGGATGGGCTTTCGTCGGTTCCGGCTTCTTTTGTGCCGGCAGACGATCCTCTTTACAGCTCCAGCGCAACAACTTATTCTTATGACGTTACTGCCGCCAATGAACTGCTCGAAAAGGTCGGCTGGCGGGATCTCGATAATAACCCCGCAACGCCGCGTCTGGCCTCGGGAGTACAGAATGTTCCGAATGGTACCCCCCTGGAATTGAATTATATAACCACCGCTGCGGCCCAAAGGGTGCAGGTCAGTACCATTGTGGCGGACTCATTGGCGCAGTGTGGCATCAAGGTGAATATCCAATATCTTGATCAGACGGCGATCTATGCTGCCGGACCGGATGGGCCGCTTTTCGGACGCAGCTTTGATCTGGCTGAGTTTGCCATGGGCAGTACGGGGGTGGAACCACCTTGTGATTGGTTCAGCAGTTCCGAGATCCCGAATGCCGCCAATTACTGGGTGGGGACGAATGTCAGCGGGTACAGCAATCCTGCTTTCGATGTGGCTTGCCAGGCAGTCCAGCAATCCCTAGTAGATGAGCCGACTCATGTAGAGGCCTATAACCAAGTTCAGTCCATATTTATGCAGGACTTGCCTGTGCTGCCTTTGTATTGGCGTTTAAAGGTTGCCGCGGCCCGCGCGGATTTGTGCCATTTCTCGCTTGACCCGACCGCCTCCAGTTCCTTGTGGAATATTGAAATGTTCGATTCCGGAATTTCTTGCGGCCAATAAGTATGGATGGAACTCAACCCTTGGAAGGACTTTTCGTATACCGGTGAATCTTAATAAAATCTTTGCAAGGCTGGACCTGACAAATAGTGAAGCTTGTCTTACTCTTGACATGCCAATTTCACAAAGCCATAAAATCGTGTATAATCGCAATGCTTTGGCCTGGATTGTTGACAATTAGAGATGGGTGTCAGGCCATTGAATTTAATTTAATGAAGGATGATGTGTATGCCTGCTCTCTTGCTTGATGTTAAAGGGCTCGAGACACAATTTAAGACTCCTGATGGAATCATCCATGCTGTCAATGGGGTCTCCTTTTCCCTGGCGGAAGGAGAGACACTGGGGCTGGTGGGGGAGAGTGGCTGTGGCAAAAGCGTAACGATGCTCTCCGTCCTCCGTTTGATCCCAATGCCACCTGGAAAGATCGTTGCTGGAGAGGCATTTTTCCGTGGACAAGATCTATTGACAATGTCAGGAGAGGATATCCGGCATGTGCGCGGTGCACAGATTGCCATGGTCTTTCAAGACCCGATGACTTCTTTGAATCCCGTACTGACAATTGGTGTCCAGATGGAGGAACCTTTGATGCTCCATTTGGGCATGACCAAGAAACAAGCCAAGGCGCGTTCTGCCGAATTGCTTGCGATGGTAGGGATTCCAAATCCAAAGGATCGCCTGCCGGACTATCCTCACCAATTTTCGGGTGGTATGCGCCAGCGCGTCATGATTGCCATGGCGTTGTCCTGTGGTCCGCAGATCCTGATTGCGGACGAACCAACCACGGCTCTGGACGTGACCATCCAGGCGCAAATCATCGAGTTGTCCAAACGTCTGCGCGACGAACTGGGGATGGCCATCATCTGGATCACCCATGACCTGGGTGTGATTGCCGGCCTGGCGCGGCGCGTATCCGTGATGTATGGTGGCTATCTGATTGAAGAGGCGGGCGTCAATGAACTGTACGCCAATCCACAGCATCCTTACACAATCGGCCTGCTTGGCAGTCTGCCACGTTTGGACAGCAGCAAACACCAGCGCTTATTTTCAATTGAGGGTTTGCCGCCGGTGTTGTATGAGAAACCCAATGTGTGCCCGTTTGCACCACGTTGCAAGTGGGCAATGGAACGCTGCTGGAAAGAGAATCCTGTTCTGGAGACGGTTGCCACTGAACATCGCGCGGCCTGCTGGGTCGACACTCAAACTGGGAGAAGCCGCTGATGAGCAATAATAATAAAGATGTATTATTGCGCGTGGAAGATCTCTTTATGCATTTCCCGATCTACCGGGGCGTGATCCGCCGACAAGTCGGTGCAGTGCATGCGGTGGACGGCGTCTCCTTCGATATCAAACGCGGAGAAACCATGGGGTTGGTGGGAGAATCAGGATGTGGAAAAACTACCACCGGGCGCACGATCCTGCAGCTCTATAAACCAACTGGCGGGCATGTCTATTTTGATGGTACCGATCTTACCACCCTCAAACGCGAAGAGATGCGCTGGATGCGCCGGGAAATGCAGATGATTTTCCAGGACCCCTATGCCAGCCTGAATCCGCGTATGACGGTTGGTGACATCATTGGCGAGCCTCTGGCAGTCCACGGTGTGGCCAGTGGAAAAGAAATCCAGGAGAACGTGGAGAATCTGCTTAATCTGGTGAAGCTGAGCCCGGCATTTGCCAGCCGTTACCCGCACGAATTCTCGGGTGGGCAGCGCCAGCGCATTGGGGTGGCGCGTGCCCTGGCGTTACAGCCTTCCCTGATCATCTGTGATGAACCCATCTCGGCCCTGGACGTGTCCATTCAGGCGCAGGTGGTCAATTTGCTCGAGGACTTGCAGGGACAATTCAATTTGACCTACCTGTTCATTGCACACGACCTCTCCATGGTACGCCATATCAGTTCGCGTGTGGCCGTCATGTACCTGGGCGTAATTGTTGAGATTGCTGACCGGGTTGATCTGTATGCCAATCCTTTGCACCCGTATACCCAGGCGTTGCTTTCTGCAGTCCCGATCCCCGATCCGGTTTCAGAAGCCGGGCGCCACCGCCGGGTCCTGGAAGGGGACGTGCCATCGCCGGTGAATCCGCCTTCGGGTTGCCGTTTCCGGACACGCTGCTGGCTGGCCGAAAAGATCTGCGAGGAGCAGCGCCCCGAATTTCGTGAAATTACCCGCGACCACTTTGTCGCTTGTCACATGGTCTGAGCAATTTAATTCTCCAAAACAGAAAGGAGGTGGTTGTTCCACAAATCAGTACGTTTTTTCAAACCCCATTTCGTATCCGTATTCACTCAATTTTGAGAGGAGAAGATTATGCGTAAGTTTTTAGTTGTTCTAAGCTTGATAATGGTCGCGAGCATGCTGCTCTCGGCCTGCGGCGCCCCGGCGACCGCTGCCCCAGCGACCGCTGCCCCGGCGACTGCCGCCCCGGCGACTGCCGCCCCGGCGACTGCGGCTCCAACGGCAACCCAGGCTCCCACTGCTGTACCGAATCCCTATATCGGCTCCGGCAAGCTGGATGGCAATGGTATTCCCCCGGATTTCTTCGCGGATGTTCACATTCGCAAGGCATTCAGCTACGCCTTCGACTGGGACACCTACATCACCGATGTCTATAAGGGTGAAGCGGTCCAGTCACTGGAAATTCCGCTCCCGGGCATGCCTGGCTATGATGAAAATGCCCCGCACTATACCATGGATCTCACCAAGGCTGCCGATGAATTCAAGGCCTCCACGCTAAAGTCCGCGGATGGCAAGTCGGTTTGGGATGTCGGCTTCCGGGTTCAGATGCTTTACAACCAGGGCAATTTGAACCGCCAGACCATAGCTGAAATTCTGGCTGCCAACCTGGCCCAGATCAACCCGAAGTTCCTAGTCGAGACCCTCGGCCTGCCCTGGCCAGCTTACCTGGCCGCCCAGCGCGCCCATCAAATCCCGATCATGACCGGCGGTTGGCAGGAAGATATTCACGATCCGAACGACTGGTACCAGCCCTACACGGTCGGCGCCTATGGCGGCCGCCAAGGCTTGCCCAAGGATCTGATAGCCCAGTTCACCCCCCTGCTGAACCAGGGCGCGGCCTTGACCGACCCGGACGCACGCACTGCAGTTTACAAGCAGCTCAACCAGCTCTACTACGACCAGGCAGTCGGTGCCCCGATTGTCCTGCAAACCGCACATGGTTTCCAGCAGAACTGGGTGAACGGTGTGGTCCGCAACCCGGAATTCCCCGGAATCTACTACTATCCGATCTCCAAGACTGGTGGCAAGGATAAGACCACTTTCACATATGCCACGATTGGCGATGCTCTGACGATGGATCCGGCCTGGGCGTATGATACCGCCAGTGGTGAGATCATCCAGAACGTCTACGAGACACTCATCTTCTACGATGGCGAACAGCCCGCCAAGTTCGTCCCAATGCTGGCCGACAAATGGGATGTTTCTACGGATGGAAAGACCTATACCTTCCACCTGCACCCGGGTGTCAAATTCTCCAACGGCGATCCCATGACCGCCTCGGATGTGGCTTACTCGTTTGAGCGCGGCCTCCTGCAGGGTGGAACCGCCTCCCCGCAGTGGTTGATGACCGAAGCTTTCCTGGGTTCCTCGGTGAACGATATCGCCGAAGTGGTCGATCCCACTGGCACTTTGGATGACGACCAGGCCAACCTGGCGAAAGCCGATCCGGCCAAACTGACGGCAGCCTGCCAGCAGGTAATGGCTGCCTTTAAGGCTGATGATACTGCCAACACCGTCACCATGACGCTGGCGCAGCCGTGGGGTCCCTTCCTGCCCACCATCGCCCAGACCTGGGGTGCTATTGTCGACCAGAAATGGGCCATGTCCAATAAGACCTGGGATGGTTCTTGCGACACTTGGACGAAGTACTACGGCGTGACAGACGATACCGATCCGCTCTCCAAGATCATGAACGGCACCGGTCCCTTCGTGCTGGACCACTGGACCGCTGGACAGGAAATCGTCCTGACCGCCAATCCCACCTATTGGGGTGGACAGGGGAACAAACAGCCCACTCTGAAGCGTGTCGTCGTTCAGATCATCCCCGAGTGGAGCACCCGCTTTGCCGAGCTGCAGGCTGGTGATGCAGATATGACAGATGTGCCGACTGCGAACCGTTCTCAGGCGGATGCATTGGTCAGCCAATTGCATGTGTACGATACCAAGACCGCTACATACGGTCCCGCTCAACAGGTATGCGGGATTGACTCAGCGAAGTTAGGCCTGGATAGATTCACAATTTGTCCCGCTGGTACGAATGGAAAAGGGTCGTTGACTCTCTTCTATGGACAGCCACAGCTCATAATGGACGTGATCCTCTACAACTTCGCGATCCATTAATACGACGTAGGCTAAGATATACTGCGCGGGGGTCTGGTAACAGACCCCCGCACCCTCTAGGCAGTTTTCTCCTGCGCAGTGGATTGAACTAGATCTCATTTCAATCCTCTCCGAAGGATAAACATGAATGAGGTAACCTATGAGCACCTATATCATCCGTCGTTTACTGCTTGTACCGGTCCTGCTGTTTGGTGTTACGATATTGATTTTTGGAATGCTGCAATTCCTGAACCCGGTGGAGCGCTCGGCCCTGTATGTGCTGGATATTCCCAAGAATCAGAATGCCATTAACGGCATCATCAAGACCTACGGTTTGGATAAACCCATCTATGTCCAGTACTGGAGATGGCTGGTAGGCCAGAAAGATGCGAGAACCGGCGTGAGGACTGGCGGGATTCTCTTCGGGGATTTTGGATACTCGCGCACATCCTCCGAGTCAGTGGTCGATTTGATCCGTACCCGCTTCCCCAATACGCTCGATCTGACGATCTGGGCGGTCGCCCCGGTGCTCCTGGTGGGAATCTGGCTGGGGGTGCAGGCGGCTGTCCACCAAAATGGGTGGATCGATCAGGCCGCCAGAATTTTCAGCATCGTAGGGACCTCATTCCCAACTTTCGTGTTTGGCCTGCTGGTGTTGATGCTCTTCTATGTCAAACTACGCTGGTTCCTGCCCGGACGGGTTTCGGATTGGGCGAGTATTATCATTGAGGCCAAAAGTTTTCACCACTATACTTCCCTGTTGACCTTCGATTCCCTGCTGAATGGGCGCTTTGACGTCTTCCTGGATGCCATGCGCCATATGTTTCTGCCGATCCTGACCCTCTCGTATATCAGTTGGGCAACCTTCGTGCGCGTGACGCGTTCCTCCATGCTCGAAACCCTGCGGATGGAGTATGTCACCACGGCGCGTGCCAAGGGCTTACGCGAACGGGATGTCATCAATAAACATGCCCGACCGAACGCCATGATCCCGGTGGTGACCCTGGCCGGGTTCCAGATCATCGGCCTGCTGGGCGGTGTGGTCATTACCGAGACAGTCTTCAACTATCCAGGCATCGGCGCGGCGGCTGCCAGCGCAGCCGAACAACTTGACGTTGTTACGGTGCTGGGTTTTGCCCTCTTCGATGGCCTGATTTTGATCGTGTCCAACCTTATCGTTGACGTGCTTTATGGCGTCATTGACCCACGCGTGCGCTTATCATAAGGAGATCTCCATGGCCGAACCTATGACTCCTACTGGCAACAACGCTATATTGCTCGAAGCTACACCCGTCCGCCAGATTGGACGGTTGGAGCGCTTCCTTGGACCGGAAAACTATCGGATTGTCACCGGCTTACTCAAGACGCCGGCCTCCATCCTGGGATTTATTTTGATCGCGCTATTCATTTTCATTGCTCTGGCTGCTCCAATCATCATCCCGCCGGTCAGAGTTAATGCCGATCCTTACATGATCCCACGGGATGGTTACAGCTCCGAACCCCGCCCGATGATGTCGTCGTGGGATCGCAATGCGCCACCTTTACCTTTTTGGTGGAAGCCGATCATGAGGACGGATCATTGGGTGCACATCCTGGGAACTTCCCAGGGTCAGTATGACATTTTCTATGGCATTGTCTGGGGCACACGCACAGCTTTTAAGACCGGTTTAATTGTGGTGATTGTCACATTCCTGATCGGCGTGATTGTCGGTTCCGTCTCGGCTTACTATGGTGGTATTGTGGATAACATCATGATGCGCATCGTGGATGTCTTCCTGACCCTGCCATTTATCCTGGCGGCCCTGATCCTGGCGGCGATTCTCACGCCGCGCATCGGACAATCCATATGGCCGGCTGTCATTGCCTTGATTGCCTTTGACTGGATGGGTTATTCGCGCATTATCCGCGGCGACATTCTTTCCATTAAGGAACGTGACTATATCATGGCGGCGCGCGTCATCGGTGCGAAGGATGGCCGCATCCTCTTCCGGCACATCCTACCCAACGCCATTTTCCCGACCCTGGTGCTGGCCTCTCTGGCCATCGGGGATGTCGTGCTCAGTTTTGCTGCCTTGAGTTTCCTGGGTATTGGTACACAGGTCGGCTACGCCGACTGGGGCCAGGTGCTCAGTTTTGCTCGCAACTGGATCAGCAGCCTGACCACCTATTGGTATATCATTATCTGGCCCGGTCTCACCTTGGTGATGTTTGTGATGGGCTGGAACCTGGTTGGGGATGCCTTGCGGGATGTGCTTGATCCCCGCTTGCGCGGTAAGAGCTAAAAAAGCCCCACCAATAATCTTGATCCTTTATTTCATTCCCTCCTCATCTAGCGATTTTATTCATTGCTGATCCGGGAGGGAATATTTTTTCCATTGGGCGGGCATTGTCCCACCACATGGCCTGTGATACAATGTGGGTCGCTTTGGGGCGTTGTGCAATGGCAGCACGTCAGCCTTTGGAGCTGATTATCTTGGTTCGAATCCAGGCGCCCCAGCCTGCATTTCCCGCCTGCAAGCGGGGCTTTTTTTCCGGAAATGGGCCTCGCGCCGCTTTGCTGGGAGCGCAGGTTCATTTTATTTTGTCCTCCCCCCATTTCTCTCCTTGATCAGTAATCGAGGTTGCTTTATAGGAGAGATGCGTGGGGAAGAGGCAGGAGATGTTCATGAAAGTCACTGCTGTTTTGCTGGCTGCCGGTCAGGGCACACGCATGAAAACCGATTTACCGAAAGTGTTGCACCCGGTCTGCGGGAGACCCATGTTGGCCTATGCTCTTGAAGTGGCTGGCTCTGCCAGCACTGAGAAGCCGGTGGTTATCATCGGGAAGGATGGGCAGGCGCTGCGCGATTTTCTTGGTGAGGCTGCCCAGTGTGTCCTCCAAGACCCGCCACTGGGTACCGGGCATGCCGTCCAGCAGGCCGAAGCCAGCCTGCGCGGTAAAACAGACCTGGTGCTGGTTACCTATGCGGATATGCCGCTTCTGCGTCTCGAGACGCTTACCCGCCTTGTTGAGGCTCAGAAGAAAAACCTCGGGCCAATGACCCTATTGACCGTCATCGCAGCCGACCCGCGTGGGTTTGGGCGGGTTCTCAGGAGCCCGGATGGAAGTGTCCAGGCTATCGTCGAGGAGGCTGCCGCCACGCCGGAGCAATTGTCCATCAAAGAGTTGAATATCGGTGCATATTGTTTCTCTGCGGACTGGTTGTGGGAGGCCTTGCGCCGGATTCCTCTTTCCGAAAAAGGCGAATACTACCTGACGGAAACGGTCAGATTAGCGGTGGATGCCGACCTACCGATTCAGGCATTGGTCTGCGAGGATTTGTCTGAGGGCATCGGCATCAATACACGCGTTCACCTGGCAGAAGCAGAAGCTGCCATGCGGATGCGTATCAACCAGTTGCATATGCTGGCGGGCGTGACGATTGTAGATCCAGTCGCGACGTACATCGAGGCAGATGTGACAATTGGCCGGGATACGGTTATCTGGCCGAATACCTATCTGCGTGGCAAGACCTCCATCGGCGAAGGCTGCAGCATTGGACCAAACACCCTTGCGGAAGATACTATCATCGGGAATGATTGCGCAGTCCTGGCTGCTGTAATGGAGAAGGCAATGGTCGAAGATAATGTCAGCATTGGCCCGTTTGCCCGCCTGCGCAAGGGTGCACACCTGTGCAAAGGTGTCCATATGGGCAACTTCGGGGAGGTGAAAGATTCTACACTCGGCCCAGGCACTAAGATGGGCCACTTCTCGTACATTGGCAATGCCACGGTTGGCCCGGAGGTCAACATTGGGGCGGGAACGATCACCTGCAATTATGACGGTGTACACAAAAACTCGACAGAGATCGGTGAGGGGGCGTTTATTGGTTCGGATACCATGCTGGTCGCGCCTGTCAAGGTGGGGAGAGGCGCCAAAACCGGTGCCGGAGCCGTGGTCACAAAAGATGTGGAAGCAAATACATTAGTGGTGGGCGTTCCGGCGCGGCCCATCCGCAAGCTAAACGAGGTAAAAGATGAGTAATCTGAGTGGTGAGGAGGTGCGTGCCTTGATTGAACTGGCAAATGAGGCCCGGCGGCGAGCCTATGCACCATACTCCAATTATCAAGTTGGCGCTGCCTTGCGGACGAAGAGCGGGCGCCTCTTCACCGGCTGTAACGTTGAGAACGCGGCTTACCCGACTAGCATGTGCGCGGAGCGGGTGGCTGTGTTCAAGGCCGTCTCGGAAGGCGAGCGGGAGTTTGAAGTCATTGCAGTGGCCACTTCGAACGGTGGTTCGCCATGTGGCGGCTGCCGACAGGTGCTGGCTGAGTTTGGCCTCGACACGCTCGTTTTGATTGCCGATGGCCATGGCCATCTTGTTCAGGAAACCACAGTCGCTGGATTGTTACCGGGAGCTTTTACACCTGGGCAATTACGGGGCAATGTGTAAGGATTAAATTATGCAGTTCGCAGAGCTTGTGGTAAGATAATCCCCATGAATTTTTCCCAGATTACCGAAACCCTGTTTATCGGTGATACGCCGCGATTGGGTGATTATGACCTTTTACGAAAAATGGGTGTACGCCTGGTCATCAACATGCGCTTCGAGAAACGCTCGCAGCTTGACCTGCACCAACCGCCGCTGGATTTCCTGTGGCTGCCAACTGTGGACACCCCCGGAATAGTCATCCCCATCCGGTTTTTGATTCGTGGTGTCCGAGCCGCCCTGGAAACCATTCAGGCGGGCGGGAAGGTTTATGTCCATTGCCATAAAGGCCGGCACCGCGGCCCGGCCATGGGAGCCTCCATCCTGATTGCCCTGGGATACGATCCAGATGAGGCCATCGAATTAATCAAGCTGCAACGTCCGATTGCTGACCCGAACGCTTTTTATATCCGCAGTCGCATCCTGCGCTTTGCACGAGCCTGGCAGACGATTGATTAAGCTTTGCTTGAAAGTAAAAGATCTCCGAGTTCTCAATGAACTCGGAGATCTACTTTATCCAACTGCCAGCTTCGCCACTGTCACGCCCTCGCCGCCTTCTTTTTCGCCACCCTCCTCGAACGAATCCACATTTGGATGGCCTTTCAGCGCCGCACGAACTTCCTGGCGCAGTTTGCCGGTGCCTTTGCCGTGGATGATGCGGACGAATGGCAAACCGGCCAGATAGGCTTTCTCCAGGTAGCGGTCGAGCATATCCAGCGCATCCTCAGCGCGCTGGCCGCGCAAGTCCAATTCCATTCCGGGGGAGGAAACAAATAATGCGGAACGGGTTGGCGATTCGTCCAGCATAGGCGTGGTTTGTTTAATTATTTCCCGCTTCCCGTCACTCGTTTCTGGCTCTGTCTCCTTCCGTTTCAACTCCTCCAGCCGGACCCGTAATCTAAGCGTGCCTGCCTGTACTTCGGCCTCGTCTACGTCGATGGAGGAAAGGATTCCCTCCGTCCCGAGTGTCCGCAGAACCACTTTATCGCCCGGCTTTAAAACTTCAATTGCTCTTACGTCTTGCACTTTACTTTTTACCGGTCTCTGCACCTGCTCTTCCACG
>JBEKVG010000012.1:0-16173 GCA_049514195.1 Anaerolineales bacterium
GGGGCAGCAGGGCCGTATACAGGCTGAGCAATTTAGGCAGCGGCGCATGTCTTGACTTTCTCCGGCAGTGTCTCAGCGGCTATGAGAGGGGCCAGATCTGGTTGCTGCAGAAGGAAGAATTTCAAGAGGATGAGATCGAATATCTGGCACGTGATGGCACGCTCCATACCCGGCGCATGCGTGCGAAGTTCAGTGGGTATTATGGACCGAATGGCTGTCTCGGGGTTCTGGTGATGCACAGGCCGCACTTCAAGGTGCATGGGCAGGAAGAGACAGTCCTAAGCTATGGTTTGGCAGGCGGCGAGGATCGTCCCATCGCATGAGGATATCAGATGGGATGAAGAATCCACAGAAACAGGATCCTGATCTGACCCAGCCGGGCAGATGGAAAAGGAAGCGCATGAACGCCAATGTACTGACTCGCAATCTGGCTCCCGGGCACTCAACCACTCCGCATCGTAATCACCGCTAAGGTCATGGAGGCGACGGATGTCACTTGACACCTATGAATGGGCTGATAACGAGATTAACTCTTGCCCAAAGTATGAGACGGGTTTTACGGAACTGCTGGCCGCAAAACCATATCCGCTGCCCGCGGCCGTCCGGCGCCTGTATGACTCAAGGTTGCTGCTCATTCGATCTTTTCAGAAAACTGCCGTTGACCTGTTCAGAGCTGCCCTGCGTGATGACTTACACCCGGGCATACTCCACTGGCTGATCAATGAAGCACCGGATAGTTTTGGGGTGGGGTACCATCGCCGCCTTGAAGATCGTCACTTCAGCCTGCCGGTATTCTTTCGCACGGACGAAGTGCGGCCCGGCCGGATCATTGAGATTAACAGCCCGGCAGCCTTGTGGGGCGAGCTGCAGTTGGTTTTTGAACATACAGTCAGGCTGGGATGTTGCGCCGGTGAAGTCTCCCCCGCCGATCAATATGCAGCTCAGCTGACCGGTTTCCTGGGAGGCCCCCCTGTCGTTCATCATTTTCTGGATAAGTCTTCTGCTCCCGGAAGCTGGCGCTACTTTATTGAGAAGACCCGGCCGCGCCTCAGATATTTGGGCATTGACCGCGGCGTAAGAGCGGCCGACTGTAACTTCATTCGCTATCAGACCTTCGTCGACCTGGAGCAGGATGAAAACTTTCCTACGCGGCTCTCAAAGGTGGACCAGGGCGTAACTTTTGATAGCCCACCGTATATGCTGTTCGATCAAAAGGCTACCCTGGTGCTGCCGTTCTGGTCGATGACGCGCACCTGCTTACCGGACGATATCCGGGCTCTATTCCCCTTTACTACCCCCCTGCTGCCGACCGGCATCGAGCTTCAGGACGGCAGGTGTATAACCTTTGAAGACTTTTCCCGCCTGCCGCGCTCCCAGCGCGCATATTATTTGAAATATGCGGGCTCCGACTGGATTTTGAACTATGGCAGCCGGGCGGTATACCGGCTCAGCAATCTGAGCAGCGCCGCCTGTCTCGACTTCCTGCGGCGCTGTCTCAGCCAGTATGATGACGGTCATATCTGGCTGCTGCAACAAGAGGAGACCCGGGATGATGAGATCACCTATCTGACTCGTGATGGCCGGTCCGAATCCGGCTCCCTGCGTGCGAAGTTCGCTGGGTTTTATGGCCCGGCGGGCTGTCTCGGGGTCCTGGCCATGCACAGCCGGCATAACAAAGTGCATGGGCAGCCGGATACAGTCCTGAGCTATGTTTTGGCCGAGGTTGAGGATCGTAACCCGGCATGAGAATCGCGGACTTCCTGGGCAAGCTGTTTAACTTGCGTTCCGGCGAGTGGAGGCGCCTCCTGCTGCTCTACTCCATGTCGCTGGTGACCCTGACCGGCTGCACCTGGGCCGACGTCATCGTCCAGGGAGCCTTTCTGCAGCACGTCGGTGTGCGGTACCTGCCCTGGGTGATCATCAGCAGCGCGGCCTGCTCTGTCGGCGCCCTGTTTATCTATGCAGCCTTCGCCGACCGTGTCTCCAACACCCGCCTGCTGATCGCCATCCTGGCCATCAGCGGCGCTGGCATCCTGCTGGGTCTGGCGGCGCTGGCTGGCGGGCTGGTCGTGCCGGCCTACCTGCTGCTGTTCTTGGTGCTCCAGGTGCCGTTGTTGGACGTGTACAACGTGCATTGGGCGACCTACGTCAATGGCTTCTACGACATCCGGGCCTCCAAGCGCATCGTGCCCGTGCTGAGCACCTCCGCCCGCCTGGCCGGCATTCTGGGCGGACTGAGCATGCCGCTGGTAAATCGCCTTTTTAGACCGCCCGCTATCATCGCAGCCTCGTTGGTCGCCCTGGCAATCATGGCCATCCTGGCAGCCGCCATGCCGCGCCTGCTGCACGAAACGCGCTCCAGGCCTACCGGCTGGCCTGGTGCGCCGGCTAGCACCCAGGCGGCCTCTGCCCTCACCACCCGGGCCGCGTCCGGGCCGGGGCCAGATGGTCGGCGGAGCGCCGTCCTACGCCGCCGGGTGCAGGGTTTTACGCGTACGTATGGCGCCAGCCTGGGCGAAGGCTATCAGCAGATTGCGCGTTCGCCTTTCCTGCGCTGGATGGCACTCTCGACCCTCTCCATGACCGTGCTGTTGGTCCTGTTCAATTATGGGGCCAGTGCCATTTTCCAATCGGAACTCAAGACCACGGTTGCGATCTCCGACTTCCTGGGCTTGCTGGGCGGCGTTGCCAACCTCGTGATCCTGCCATTTCAGTTGTTCTTGCTCAGCCGCCTGATCAGCCGCCTGGGCCTGGGCAACGCCAGCCTGATCCACCCACTGGCTAGCCTGGTTGCGGCCGGCAGCCTAGCTGTTGCGCCAGGCCTGGGCACTGCCGCCCTGGCCTACCTGGACCGCACGGCATTGCGCACTGCTTTCCGCATCCCGACCGACAACCTGCTTTACAATGCAGTGCCTCAGCGCGTCAAAGCGCGCACGCGTGCTTTCGTCGGCGGCCTGGTCGTTCCGATCGGCGCGATCCTAGGCGGCGTGCTGCTGTTGACCCCGTTGACGCGCACAGCCTGGTTCCTTCCCGCCGCGGTACTCCTCCTGGGACTGGGATTCGCACTCGCCGCGCGCATGGTCCGCCGCTACTATGGACCGGCCCTGGTGGATTTGCTGGAACAGGAGGACTATTCTTCTCTGGCCCTGCAGGCCCCGTCGCTGCAGGAGCCGTCCAGCCTTGCCGCAGCTGATCCGGCCACCCTGGCCCGCCTGGCGCAGAAGCTGGGTGAGAGCACTAGCCCCGAGCGCACGATCTTCATGGCCCAGTTGATCACTGCGGTTGGCGGCGAGGCCGCCGTGCTGATCGTGGGGCAGGCTGCGCGCGCCGCGACTGACAGCCGGCTGCGCGCCGCGCTGGTGGACGTGCTCGTCGCCGCCGATGTGCGGCGCGGCGGGGTCCGCGCGTTATACGCCGAACTCCTGGCAGACAGGGATGGTCAGGTGCGCCTGTCAGCCGTCGCCGGCCTGGAACAGATCGACGGGCCAGGCACGCCTCGCTACCTGGAGGCTGCCGCCTGCTTACTGGCTGATCCGGAGATCGAGGTCCGGCTGCGCGTTCTGCCAGCCCTCCTGGCGGCGGCTGATCCCGCCTGGCGCAGCGCAGGGACCACGGAACTGCGTGCGCTCTTGGATGCTTCCCATCCACATACCCGGGCGCGGGCTCTGCAGGTCGTCGGGCAGGCGCGTGCCTCCGGGTTTCTGCCGGAGCTGGTACGCTCGCTGGCGGATGGCAGAGACGAGGTGCGGCTGGCAGCTGCCCTGGCGGTCGAGATGCTGGTCGATGGCGGGCTGCCCGGCGGTAGCCGGGAAGCGCTCCTGGACCCAGTGCTTGCCCTGCTCAGCGATCCGATTGAGCGGGTGCGTCTGGCGGCAGTCACGGCCCTGGGCCAACTGAGCCAGGGCAGCGGCCTGGATGCGGCGGAGTTGCGGGAGAAATTGGTGGCGGGACTGGCAGATCCCAGCCCGCAGGTGCGGGAACGGGCGGTCGAGGTACTGGCGCGCGCTGGCCGGCGGGCCATCCCACAGGTACAAGGACAACTTGAGGCGGCAGATCCGCAGCTGCGTAAAATGGCTGCGGTAGTGCTGGCCCGTATCGAGCCCCGCAGGTACGCCTCCCTGGTGCGCGGGCCCATTCTCAACGGCAACCTGCTCGCCATCTACCGAGACCTGGGCAGCTTGCAGGTCCTGGCCGGACTCCCCGGCCCGGCGCTGGCTGTGCTGGGGCGCGCCCTGGCCGAGCGCAGCATGGCCCTGCTCAACGAGATCTTCTACCTGCTGGCGATGATCCAGAATCCGGCCGCGGTCAAGGCCATCGCCCATTCGCTGCGCAGCCCGCTGCCGGAGGTGCGGGCCAACGCGACCGAGGCTCTGGAATCGTTGACTGCGCCGCAGACAGCTGCCCTGGTCGGGCCGCTTTTCGAGCCAGACCTGCCGTCTGGGTCACTGCTGTCGCTGGCATCGCAGACTTGGGATTTATCCATTCCCACGCCTTCCGCAGCCATGCGGCTGCTGTTCAGGCATGCCAGCGATACCTGGCAGCGCAGCCTGGTCGCGGCAGCCCTGGTGGATCTGAGCGCATCAGCCGATCACGCATCTGACGGGGAGATTGCCGAACTGCTCAACCTGTGCCAGGCTGACCCGGACTTGAGCGTGCGCACACAGGCAAGCCATGCAGCCGAGCTGGCGAATGGGCAGCAAGCGCAGCAACCTGGCGAGCTATCGCTCGTTGAGAAGCTCATCTTATTGAAGGAGGTGCCTTTCTTTCAAGGCATGTCCATCGATCAACTGAAGGTGCTAGCATCCGTTTGCGAACAAGAGCAGTTCCCGCAGGGGGCGCGGCTCTTTGACCAGGGCGATGCAGGCGGCACCTTTTACATCGTGGTCAGTGGCCGTGTCGGCCTCGAACAGGAGAAGCGCAAGGGTTTTATAGCGCGAATCGCTACAGTCGAGGCCCACTCCTACCTGGGCGAGACTGACTTCTTCGACAACAATTGCCGCACCAGCTCGGCCATCGCCATCCAGGATACGCGGACACTCCGCCTGCGCCGCGAGCCATTGATGGCACTGGCCCGCCAGCATCCCGACCTGTCGCTGGAGCTGATCAACGTGCTCAGCGTCCGGTTACGGGAAGCCAACCAACATATAGCCGAGCTGACACGGACCCATCCCCGGGAGTTGCACAAGATCTATGATGAACTCACCTGAGTTCTTTTCAGCAGGCAAGTCGCATTCCAGCAATCACTTATAATGCAATTAGCATTGGGAAGTGGAGGCAACGTGGACGAGACGAATAGCAGCGAAACCGAGGACGTGCTGCGCGAGTGGCGCACGAGGATCTTGAATGTCTTCCTGCCAGTCATGGCGGTGGCGATCGCGATCATGGTTGGGAGTAGATTACTGGATGCAATTTCCCGGCCAGGCCAGTGGCCCATCGTGGTCCTTTTCTGCACCCTGACCTTGATGGTAGCTGCGCTGGCCATCTTCCGCCGGGTTGACAGCCGGATCCGAGCCTGGGGCGTCCTGCTGGTGATCTATGTCATTAGCGTTTTAGCCTTGGTCTCTTACGGCCTGGGCGGCACCGGCCGTATGTTTCTGCTGGTGCTGCCAGCCCTCGTCCTCATCCTGATCGGAGTGCGGGCGGCTATCTTCATGTCGGCACTCAACGTCCTCACGATGGCGGTCGTGGCCTTCCTGGAGGGTCAGGGCTTGCTGGCGCGGTGGTTTGTCGGTGAGAAGAACCCACTGCTCATGGCTGAATGGATTACTCAAAGCATCATGTTATTGGGGCTCCTGACCATAATCATGGTGCTGCTCGTTCTGTTCTACCGCTTTCAGGAGCAACTGATCGACAAGGAGCACCGAGAATGGCTCGGATTAACCCAGGCACAGGCATTGTTGGAGGTTCAGAATGACACCCTGGAACAGCGGGTGGATGAGCGCACCGTGGAACTGGCACAGGCCACCCGGCAAGCCGAAGACGCCCGTGCCGTTGCGGAACAGGCGAACCGCGAACGCGGCGACCTTTTGGACAAGATGGTGCGCCAGAATCAGTTCCTGGCTGCCCTGCACGATACGACCGTCGGTCTCATCAGCCGCCTGGATGTGAACGAGCTGCTCGAGGCGCTGGTCGTGCGCGCCGGTCAGCTCCTGAACGCACCGCACGGGTTCATTTTCCTGGCAGTCCCCGGGGAGCAACTGGAATGCAGGGTCGGCGTCGGCGGCATGAGCCAGCTGGTTGGTTCCCGCCGTAAGCGGGGTGAGGGCTTGGTGGGCAAGGTTTGGGAGACGGGAGAGCCGCTGGTGGTGGACGACTATGACCGCTGGCCGGGGCGCCTGGAGAACTTCCAACGTTTTCCCCTGGGCGCAATCATGAGTGCGCCGCTCAAGTCGGATGGGCAGACGTTGGGTGCCATTGGCCTGGCGCGCGACCCCGGTCCGAACTCGGCCTTTGGTGGGGAAGAGCTGGAGGTGGTGAACCGCTTCGCCCAGCTTGCATCTGTTGCACTGGACAATGCCAGGCTCTACTCGGCAGCCCTGGAATCGCAGCGCGCCACTGCCGACATCATCGACTTTCTGCCCGATCCCACCCTGGTCATCGACCGGGATGGCAAAGTCATTGCCTGGAACCATGCCATTGAGGAGATGACTGGTGTCAGGGCGACGGACATGCTGGGCAAAGGGGATTATGAGTACGCCCTGCCTTTTTACGGGCAACGACGGCCGATCCTGATCGACCTGGTGCTGCTGCCTGACGAAGAGATCCAGGCCAGGTATGCCCACATGCAGAAACGTAAGGGTATCCTGATGGGTGAAGTTTGGGCCCCGCAGTTGCGGGGCGCGGCCGCCTACCTGTTTGCCAATGCCTCGAAGCTGTGCGATTCCAGGGGCGAGATCGTTGGCGCGATCGAGATCATCCGCGACATCACTGGCCGCAAGCAAGCCGAGGAGGAGCTAAACCAGGCCAAAGCGGCAGCCGAGACGGCCACCCAGGCCAAGAGCGCCTTCTTGGCCACCATGAGCCACGAGATCCGCACCCCCATGAACGCCGTCATCGGCATGACCAGCCTGCTGCTCGATACGCCTCTCACCATGGAGCAGCGTGATTTTGCCGAGACGATCCGCACCAGCGGGGACGCCCTGCTGACCATCATCAACGACATCCTCGACTTTTCCAAAATTGAAGCCGGCCGCCTGGACTTGGAGAGCGCGCCCGTGGATGTGCGCGAGTGCGTGGAGGGGGCGCTGGATCTGCTGGCGACCAAAGCCAGCGAAAAGGCTTTGGACTTGGCCTGCTTGATGGAGCCCCAGGTGCCCGCCGGCATCCTCGGCGACGTCACCCGCCTGCGCCAGGTGTTGGTCAACCTGGTCAGCAACGCAGTCAAGTTCACGGAGAAAGGCGAGGTGGTTGTCACGCTGACGACCTTTTCGGATGAACCTTCCGGGCTACCGCAGGGCGCGCCTGGTGAATCCATACCTGAACTCATGGCCGAAGGTCCGCGGCCCAGACCGGTCAGCCTTCCTTCAGAGCCGCCGCCGATCATCCTGCACTTTTCCGTCCGGGACACCGGCCTGGGCATTCCCCCGGATCGCATCGATCGCCTGTTCCAATCCTTCAGCCAGGTTGACAACTCGACCACCCGCAAGTACGGCGGAACCGGCCTGGGGTTGGCCATCAGCCGGCGGCTGGTGGAGTTGATGGGCGGACGGATGTGGGTTGAAAGCACTGGCATTCCAGACCAGGGCAGCACCTTCCACTTTACCATCCAGGCGCTGCCGGTCGAGCTGCCTGCCCGGGCTGCCAGCCAGGTTGATAATCCGGATCTGCGCGGGCTGAGGGTGCTGATCGTGGATGACAACGAAACCAACCGGCGCATTTTTACCCTGCAGACGCAGGGGTGGGGCATGCTGCCCCGCGACACCGGCGCGCCGGCCCAGGCCTTGGTGTGGTTACGCCAAGGAGATGAATTTGACATGGCGCTGATCGACCGCCAGATGCCGGACATGGATGGCCTCGTCCTGGGTGCCGAGATCAAGCGCCTCAGGCCGCAGCTGCCCCTGGTCCTGGTGACCTCGCTTGGCCAGCGTGAAGCCGGTGGTGAGGCGGAATGTTTTACAGCCTGTTTGCTCAAGCCGATCCGCGCCAGGCAGTTGTATAACGCCCTGGTGGGTATCCTGGCAAGCGAGGATAGTCGCCTGCACAGGCAGGAGGCTCCAATCCGGTCCGAGTTCGATGGAGAGATGGGGTCGCGCCTGCCGCTGAGTATCCTGCTAGCAGAGGATTACCCCGTAAACCAAAAGCTGGCCCTATTGATGTTGGAGAGACTGGGTTATCGCGCCGACGTGGCCGCCAACGGGTTGGAGGTCCTGGAGGCCTTTGAGCGCCAGTCTTACGACGTGGTGCTGATGGATATGCAGATGCCGGAGATGGATGGGCTGGAGGCGACCCGCCAGATCCGCCACCGGCCGGGTGTATCCCAACCGCACATCATAGCTATGACGGCCAACGTGATGAAGGAGGACCAGGAAGCCTGCTTTGCGGCGGGCATGGATGACTACCTGAGCAAGCCGATCCGGGTGGAGGAGCTGGTCGGCGCCCTGCATAGATGTCGCCCTCATACCGGGGCAGTGCCAGCCAGCGCTGAGTCCGTGACGCTGGCTGAGTTGCCTGGATCGACCTCGCCCGAACTGGCACCACAGCACACGTCCTCCGGGACGGAACTGGATCGGGCGGCGTTGGATAAGCTCCTGGCTCTGGTGGGCGGGGAGCAGGCCCTGCTGGACGATCTGGTTGACAGCTACCTGCAGGAGACACCGCCCCTGTTGGCCTCGTTGCACCGCTGCCTGGAGCAGGGCAATGCCGCTGGATTAAGACAGGCTGCCCATCCCCTCAAGTCCAGCAGCCGGGACTTTGGGGCGCTGCGACTCTCGGAGTGGGCCAGGCAGCTGGAAGATATGGGCAAAGCCGGTACGCTGGATGGGGCGGCAGCCCTGGTGACCCTGGTAGAAGCCGAGTACTCGTCTGTGAAAGCGGCACTTGAAGCGGTTCGAACAGGTGAATATCATGGAGGGACGCCACATGAACGGTGAACATGGACACATCCTGGTAGTGGATGACCACCGCACGACCCGTCTCAAGCTGTGTCTCGGGCTGAAGCAGCAAGGTCACACGGTCGGCGAGGCAGAGAACGGCATGCAGGCGCTGGAGAAGCTCCGCACCGAAGCGTTTGACCTGGTCTTGCTCGACATCCTGATGCCCGAGATGGACGGTTATCAAGTGCTGGGGAAGATGAAGGAAGACAGGGTCCTGCGCGACATGCCTGTCATCGTCATCTCGGCCATGGACGACCTGGAGAGCGTTGTGAAGGGGATCGAGCTTGGCGCAGAGGATTATTTGCCCAAGACATTCGATCCGGTCTTGCTCCGGGCACGCATTGGGGCCTGCCTCGAAAAGAAGCGGCTGCGTGACCAGGAGGTTGACTACTTACGCAACGTGACCCGGGTCACCGACGCCGCGGCCGCCGTTGAGGCCCAGACCTTCGATTCCCAGGCTCTTACCGATGTGGCTGCCCGGACAGATGCCCTGGGGCAGCTGGCCCGGGTTTTTTCCCGGATGGCGTCCGAGATCTATGCCCGGGAGCAGCGCTTGAAGCAGCAGGTTCAGCAGCTGCGCATTGAACTGGACGAGGCCCGGCAAGCCCGGGAAGTGGCCGAGATCACAGAGTCCGACTACTTTCAGCAGTTGGAGGCGAAGGCGCAGGACCTGAGGCAGATCATTGACGGCCAGTGAAAGGCGCTGGCTTTGTCCGGTTGGATAGATCCGGAAAAGGAGAACGGTCGATGTTGAAGATCATCTCGCTACACTCGTTTCGGGGTGGAACAGGCAAGTCCAATACCACTGCCAACATTGCCGCCCTGCTGGCAGCCGACGGGCGGCGCGTTGGCGTGGTGGACACGGATATCCAATCGCCTGGCATCCATATCCTGTTTGGCCTGGCCGGGGAGCAGGTCAGTCACACGCTCAACGATTACCTATGGGGCAAGTGCGACATAGCGCAAACCGCCCACGATGTGTCGTCCTGCCTGGGCACCAGCGGGACAGGAAAGATCTATCTCATCCCCTCGAGTATCCGGCCCGGCGAGATCACGCGCGTGCTGCGCGAAGGATACGACCCCCAGTTGCTCACCACGGGCTTCCGTCAATTGATCGATGAGCTTGGATTGGATGCCCTGTTTATTGACACGCATCCAGGCCTGGGAGAGCAGACACTGCTTTCGATCGTCATCTCTCATACCCTGGTCATCATCCTGAGACCCGACCAGCAGGATTATGAGGGCACCGGTGTGACAGTACAGGTGGCCCGCCGGCTCAAGGTGCCGAACATGGTGCTGGTGGTCAACAAGGTGCCATCCGTGTTCGATGCAGCCGCCGTCAAAGCCCAGGTGGAGCGGGCTTACGGCTGCCCGGTGATTGCCATTCTGCCCCATTCGGAAGAGCTGATGACCCTGGCCAGCGGGGGCATTTTTGCCCTGCGCAATCCGGATAGCCCGCTGACAACCTTATACAGGCAGGCCGCGGCCATGTTGATGGAGCCGGGCTAGCCCCTGAATATGAGTCAGTGATACCCATCACCTTCATCTTCAGATGCCTTGTGGCATAACCGTCTTCTAGTTATCTCTGGCGCGTTTGGATTGATAACTGCACGAGCAGGCGTGTGGTCTATTACAACAGTATAAAAACCCGCCGGGTTAGGACGGGGGTAAAATGGGGGAGTGTTATCTATACATTTTCCAGGTCGGCCTTATCGGCCAGTACAAATGGGATTGAGAAGTAAGCAGCTTTTTGTCCATGATATGACTATGTCATACACTTCATGACACAAAAACCGCCTTTTGGTATTCTATTGCTAGGGTTTGTATAATATTGTTCTTGTAGCAATAAATAGCAAAAACAAGCATAGATTAGCTGCCTGTTTTATTTATGAATATGGTCTTTTAGTAAGTATCATAGTTTCAGCGGATACATCCCTCTGATTTCAGCCAAACCGCGGCTTTTGCAAGATCATTCCTGGTTTGGATAATGGCGTTCTTTTGCCGGAGTGTCATCAGTATTTCAGGAATATCAAAATAGAAGACTTTATTCATGGCTGAAGACAGTATCAGTACCGCCAATGTTCAGCAGGAAATCGAGCGGAATTACCGCTGGAATTTCTTAGTCAATTCTTGCGATGGAGCCAGTTTTGGGTTTGGGATGAGCTTTATCTCATCCACGGTAATTCTGCCTTTGTTTGTGAGCCATTTTACGAAGAGCCTTTTGTTGATTGGTCTGATCCCGTTTCTCGCCACGGCTGGGAACCTCTTGCCGCAGTTGTTTGTGGCCAATGCAGTTGAGCGCGCTCCCCGGAAAAAGTTCTTTCCGGTGACACTTGGTTTCTTCTTGCAACGGCTGCCCATTTTCTTGCTTGCCCCGATGACCTACTTCCTGGCGACCAGCCAACCGGTGCTCGCATTGATCAGTTTCTTCGTGCTTTACACCTGGTTCTGCTTTGGATCAGGTTCCATTATGGTCGGCTGGTACGATATGATTGCGAAAATTTTCCCGGTGGGAAAGCGCGGGCGGTTCTTTGGAATTTCAAACTTTATCGGCAATGGGACGGGCATTCTGGGGGCTCTGGCTGTGCCCTTTGTCCTCGCACGGTCTTCTTTCCCAACGGCTTATGTGCTGGCCTTTACTGCAGCCAGTTGCCTGATTTTCCTCTCGTGGGTTTTCCTCTCGCTGGCCCGTGAACCGGCGATACCCAGCAGCAAACCCCCTATCTCTCAGCTGGCCTATCTGCGCTCTTTGCCGGACGTACTACGCAGAGATCGCAACTTCCGCATGTATCTGTTATCGCAGATCATCTTTTCATTGAGTGGGATGGCCACCGGTTTTCTGGTCGTTTACACGGTGAAAACCTGGAAGCTGCCAGATGCGCAAGCCAGTGGGTTTACTATCGCCTTACAGGTTGGGTTAGCCCTTGCATATCTGTTCTTTGGATTTCTCTCTGACCGCAAAGGCCATAAATTGAGCTTGGAGATTTGCTTGCTGTTGAGCGCCTTATCGCTTGGGCTGGCGATTATTGCCCCCAGCCCTCTATGGTTTTTCCCCATTTTTTTCCTGCGTGGCGCAGTCAACGCGGTAACGTTTATCTCGGGCACTTCGATCATCTATGAATTTACCAACGCGGACAACCGACCCACCTATATTGGCCTGGCAAACACCATTCCGGGCGTGGCGGGAGCGATTGCGCCTTTGATCGGTGGTTGGCTGGCAGGTGCGTTCAGTTACCAGGTGATGTTTATCCTTTCCGCAATCATCGGAGCGATCAGTTGGGCGCTGCTGCGTTTTGCGGTACGGGAACCTCGCAAAACAAATCCTTCAACAGTAAAAGATTTAGATTTAGAGACTGGACAGCCCAGCCCGAGATAGACACCCCCCAATAACAGTGCTAGGCGAAAAATGGTAGCGACCAAACCAGCCCCAATGAGAGCGGCGGCTGTCCGGCGAGGCGACAAAACCCGTGCCGCCTGGCGCTGACGTCAAGCTTGGGCACCTGAACAACGTCTCAGGGTCGGTTTCTGGCGTAGCCGTACTGACCGCCGAATTCGGTGATGTTTCAGCCGCCATCTGAAGCTGAAGGCCGGCACACGCTCCAGGATGGTGGCACTGCAGACGAACTGCATCGGGGTAGCTGGAAGGCGCCAGCGGTTTCGCCCCGGATAATCAAAAGGGGCTGCCCCTTTTGGGACAGCCCCGGTACACCGAATTGTGTATATTAGCATTTAGATGATTTGCCGACTCATCCTTTCTCAACGTGCAGAATTTGGATAAACTCGACGGCGCGGGCGGCTGACTCCTTGGTTTGGGGATAGCTAGCGATCACGTGCACGAGAAGCTTATCGCCTGGCTGGACACCTTCAGGAACAATTCCTGAAACGGTGAACGTCCCTGGTTCGCCTTTCTCGAGCTTAATCATCGGTCCCCGGTCGAGCACTATTTTGAGGTCGATCGGCTTCGACGTGTCGCGCAGGAGCGGCAGCATGTATAGGGGTGTCTCGCGCGGTGCCCCACCCTGTTCAAGCACGGTCGCGATCTTCTTGACATTATCCTGCTCTATCCACTTCGAAGGCACGTGGTACGTGAGTACCTTAACTTCGATTGGACCCGGGTCGGGGATCGGCGTATTGACCTGCAAGATGATCTTCCATGGCTGGAGCGAGAACACGATCATCGAATCCGTATTGCGCCATGCTGAGCAACTGTGGCTTGGATTCGCGTTCGGGTCAGGCACTTGGGAGGCAGTCACTGCATCCGGGCAGGTGCCGGCGAGGGAATTGTAGAGGCTGATGACCGCGCATTTGTGTTGTCCGGCGGGGGCACTCTTGAATGGATGCGCCGAGTACACGATGACTGATGATAAGGGTGGGATGGCGGCAGCCTGGACATCCACGAGTGTACCTGCGCAGCCGACGCCACCCCAGAATTCCCAGAAGCGTACGACAGTATTGACAGCGGGTGTGCTCGAGGCATTATGTACGCACGCCGCGAATCCATAATCCTTATTCGGATCCAACGTTGTGTCCCACCGACCTCCAGGCAAACCACCGAGCGGAACCGGGATACCTGTGGTCAAATCATACAGGATGATATCCGGACTCTGGTAGCCGCCCAAGACGTACGGATCGGGCTTGACCACTCCAGGACTGGGAGTAACTCGGATATCAACGCTGCCGACATTTGCTGCTCCGATGGTGCCCTCGATGTGAAAGATATGCAAGTCGGTGGCTCCGAGTGGGGGAGTCACATTCAATCCGATAGAGTAAAAACCGTTCGCGGCGAGATTCAAATTGATGGGCGAAGGCGTGGGCACGGCTGGGCCGATACCGGACGGAGCAACCAGGAGGGGATTCCACTTCTGGGCCGGCGGTACCGCTACGCCAGTTTCAAGTCGCTCCGTAAGGTTCAAGGTCATGACCTCTGGAACGGCGCTTCCAAAGACCAGGAACGATAGAGTGGAAGTCACGCCTGTTGGGACTGCGATCACATCGGTGTTTTGTTGCAGCGATGGGCCATTGGGCTGAATCGTCGCGACCAGGCAAGCATGACCTCCGGGCGGAGTAAGGTAATGGAACATCACGGTGGCCAGACCATTACCACCTGGGCCTTTCGGCGGGACATTCACGGGCTGAGGTTGAATAATATTGGTCGTGGTGCCGGGTAGACCAATGCCGAAGGGGCTGTGCGTGACAATGACCTGAACGCCGAGTACCTCGAAATTCGTATCGTTCTGGATCGTGAAGAAGACATCATAGGAATGGTTTGGCGATAGACTCCAGGCATTCACAACTGGATATGGAGGCGTGCTATCGACGAAGGTCATCTGTTGCGATTGCGTGTAAAAAGTCAGTGACATTTTAATCTTTACCCTTTCTTTTCCTTGCAATCTGGCTGGTGATTTTTCTTAAGATAAGGTTACCCATCAGCCAAAAAGGACCTTATCTTTTTCTTCTGCATTTGTAATCAACTTATTACCATCATTTCCTTTCCTCATGCCAAGCAAAAGGCCGCCTAAATGGGTGCCCAGCCACCCTTTGGCGGCTGAACAGCTTATCCATACAGACATGGTAATGCCTGTCAGGTCTCTCCATATACGACTTAACGGATGCAAGCTATTGTGCCAGCTTGTCAGGCTCCCCACAGAGAATTAATCTCCCGGAATACTGGGCAGCAGTTTACCGTACAGCCTGCCGAGCTGATCGACGTACACGATACGATCTTTCAATGTTATCTGCCAGAATGGATAGGTACGAATATGTGTGATATCACTAGACTGGAAGACCAGTTCCGCCTGCACATTCCTGAGAGCGCTTGGCTTTGCTTGCAAGGCTGCTGAAACGATCTGGAGCGCCTCCTGTTTGGGTAAATACCGGATCGGTGCACCAAACGTTGTCACTTCCTCGAAATTTCCCGTATAGGCATTCACAAGAACACACACCCGCACGGCCCGCACCCCGCGCTGATGCAACTCAGATTTATTCCCGAAAGGCACAATATAATAATGGGGAAATCCCTCCTCAGCCTTGATGCCCGGTATCTCTTCGCGTACGAGCACCGGCTCCAGGGCATTCACATTTTTATCTGCCAGCAAGCGGTATTGGGGCTTTTCGGCCAACCCCATCTCTGCGATCCACTTTTGGGCATACTCCAACGCCTGAGCAGGTGAAAGGAGTTCCTTTCCAGTCCTCTTGACTGTTTTTGCCATTACCATGCCTTTCTTGATTGGCGGTTCCACCACTGCCACGTACTTCTGATACCATGTCCCGGCGAAGTCAATCGTTCCGTTCCATGGCCCCGAGAACCACTGGGCTGCCGTGAACTGGGAGTGAGTGCCAATATTGTGGGGTTCCGGGTCATTGATTGTGATACTCTGGAGTGTGGGTGTGCTCCCATCAATTGGCTCAACATCGGTTTCGAACCCGACAATCACGACCCAGTGGCCGCCCTTGTTGATGAGAATCGGGGCAGGATACTCGCGCTGGTTGATCCAATACAGGATATCGAAGAGAATGCTGTTCTGGTTTGCATCGGCAAACACGTCCCAACCGACACTGGGTGGGTTGGCCAGGGACTGCAGGCAGCCCTGCAAACCTTCGGGATCGGTGGCCCATCCTTGGTCGGCGGGAACCGTGCTATTGTAAACTTGTATGATGTTCCAGAGATTCTGCTGCGTGTAGAAGAGACGATTCGCCGCGTTCGGATAACCATTGCGGCTCATCTGCGCACTTGCCGCTCCACACCAGTAGCACTGCTCCTGTCCGTACAACGGTACATTTGCACTCAAATCCTTAGTGTACATTTTACCTCCTTAGGTTTGTAGCTTTATGATTGACTTTGATTGGAAACCACAGATACAAAAAGGATTGTCTCGCATCACCTCCTCCGCGGGAAACAAAATACCGCTTTTCAGCCCTCTGCATGACCAGAGGGCTCCCAGCGGCTGCGATGGAGTTTGATATCTTCCCCCATCATGTAGTGGCAAAACCTGAAGAGCAATAAAAACCTTCAGGGTTGTCCATTCAACGGACTTCTATTCATTATATCACGGTTGTCTATAACACTGAAGCATTTTCCTCA
>JBEKVG010000013.1:0-15963 GCA_049514195.1 Anaerolineales bacterium
GGATGGAACTCAGCTTGTTGCGCAATGGATGGGCATAAATAATAGGAAAGGTTGAGAACCGGAATGGAGAACAAAGACTTTGACCTGGTGCTGGACTACATTCGCAACCGCTATTTCGGAAAATACCGCGGGGTGGTGACAGACAACCAGGATCCCACCAATCGCGGCCGCCTGCAGGTGCGCGTCGAGGCAGTCCTGGGTACCCTGGAGGCATGGGCCATGCCGTGCGCTCCCTATGCAGGGGATGGGGTTGGCAGCTACACACTCCCCGAGGCAGGCAGCGGTGTGTGGGTCGAATTCGAAGGCGGTGATCCCTCCTACCCGATCTGGACCGGGTTCTTTTGGGCGGACAACCAGCTCCCGCAGGACGAAACCGGCACGCAGGCCAACCCGGATCTGAAGATCCTGCGTAGCCAGCAGGGTCTGCTCCTGGCACTTGCGGATGATAACCAGACCATTGCCTTGAGCGACCAGAACGGAAATAACTTCCTGAAAATAACAGTCCAACAGGGCCAGTTGAAGCTGCAGGCCTCCATGAAAGTGATTGTGGAAGCCCCGCAGATCGAGCTGGTGGAGAACGCCACCCACTCCCTCGTATTTGGGGATGATCTTCTGCAGTACCTGAACCAGCTGGTATCGATGTACCAGAGCCACATGCACCCGGGCCAAATGGCAGGGAGTATCCCAGTCGCCCCGGCGCCGCCGGTCCCGCCGTTCCCATCGGCCACACCGGCCCTGTTATCGTTAAAAGTCAAGACAGGCTGAAAGGAGAGACACCCATGGCCCTGCAAGCCGCTACGATTGATGATTTCAGTGACAGCCTGGCCGAAGCAATCCAATTTGCGATCGGAAACGGTACATTCCCGCTGGATATCCCAACCCAGGGAAGCCTGTACCAGAAATAGAGCTGGCGGAATGAGCACGCATATTCATTCACTTCATTATCCCCTGGCGGTTGACGCAGCCCTTGGCAGGCTGGCCGAGGAGCAGGATTATGCTGAACACGTGAAGCAGCTGATCCTGCAGGTGCTCATGACCGCACCCGGAGAGCGCATCAACCTTCCGGAGTTCGGCTGCGGTATACGCCAGATGGTCTTTGCCCCCAACAGCGAAGTCAGCGCCAGCCTGGCTGAGGTGACTGTGCACCAGGCGCTCAACCGCTACCTGGACAGTGTAATCGAAGTCTCGCAGGTGAAGGTCACTGCAAACGAATCCACGCTGGAGGTTGAGGTCAGTTATCTGATCAAGGCCAACCTGGAAAGCCGCTATCTGAATGTCGAGGTGCCGCGATGAACGCTTTGCCCAACCGGCTGGAACAACTCCTGGGGCAGAATTCCATCACTGGCATTGATTTCATCTATGTCGACAAAAACCAGGTTGAGCTGAACGTGTACTTCTTTCAACACGATGGCCCGCCTCAAGCCCCCGACATATTAGGGCAAGTTCTGAAAGACCAGGTACGCATCTACTCTCTGGAAGGGCTGCCGGATGTGCCGGTGATTGGCACCGCCTGGATGCCAATGGTGGATGGGCGCGATGTACTGCATATCGACACCAGCATGCCGGGTGACTTTGCCTCCTACCGCCTGAAAATCAGCTCCGACAAGATTGATCCATATTACAACGACCTCCCCTTCAGCTTCAAAGCCGGCTGCCACAGCGATCTGGACTGCCGGGTGGCTCCCCACGAATGCCCGCCGGAAGAATGGCCGGATTATCCGGTTGATTACCGCGGCCGCGACTTCACCAGTTTCCGCAGCCAGTTGCTGGATTTTGCTAGCCAGCGCTACCCGGACTGGCAGGATCGCCTGGAAGCTGATCTCGGGATCATGCTGGCGGAGGTGATGAGCGCCCTGGGTGACGAAATGTCGTATTACCAGGACCGCATCGCCCGAGAAGCCTACCTGGAGAGTGCCAGCCAGCGCCGTTCGCTGCGCCATCACGCCCGGTTGGTGGACTATGAGATCGGGAATGGACTGGCTGCCTCCACCTGGCTGGACATAACCGTCGTTCCCGGGCAGGTGCGAGCCATCCCGGCCGGGGCGGATGTCTGGGCTGAAATGGACAGCGGCAAGCGCATCTCCTACGAGGTCGGGCATGGCTTGGCGGAACAATTATCCGGCCGCAGCTACCTAGTCCGCGACGAACTTAACACACTCCAGGTGCACATCTGGGACGAGGGCGATACCTGCCTGCCGTGGGGAACCACCCGCCTGGACCTGGAGGGCAACCTGACAGCCGGCCTGGTCTTCGATGACCCGCCGGATAAACTCACCGGCAAGTGGGCCATGCTGGTGGCCAGCCCGGTCAACCCGGGCGATCCCGAACGCCGCTGGCCCGTGCGGATCACAAATATCACGGCCATGCGTGACGATGTTCTCAGCCAGGATGTCACCCGCATCGAGTGGGAGCAAGCCCAGGCCACCCCCTTCGACCTTGACCTGACCGTGCTGACCGTGCATGCCAACCTGGTCCCGGCCACGGCCGGCCGGACAGTCCTGAACCACTTCGTGATCGGCGAGGAACCTGGAAATCTTGGGCTGGGCGGGGACGTGGCAGCTTCCCTGGTTCGGGCAGTCGAGCGCCAGGGCCCGGATGGATCCATCAACTACCTCTGCAGCCTGGTAAAACCAGGCTTGTTGAAGGAGGACCAGGGGAAACCGGACGCTCAGGAATTCCTGGAAACACTGGTCAACCCGGAAAGCAGCCAGCTCACCTGGCTGGGAGAGGCAGCGGAATCTGCCCGCCCAGAAATCCACCTGGAGGAAGTTGTTTATGCCGCCAATGATTGGCAGTCGAATCCCTCCGGCCAGGCCTGGAAGTGGCAGCGCAGCTTTGTTGGGGTGAACGCCTCCCAATCCGAAGAACTTCATTACACCCTCGAGGATGGCACCTGGGAGCGCGTGGTTGGTTACTGGCGGCAGGGCGAGGAAATCGTGCACCGCGATTACCGCACTGGCGAGGGCTTCACCATCCGCTTTGGAGATGGTGAGTTCGGTCTTCCGCCATCAGTCGGGACCATTTTCCAGGCCAAATACCGCCTGGGAAACGGTCGGGAAACCAACCTGCCGGCCGATGCATTAACCAATTTCGATCCCGCGCTGAATTTCATCCAGGCGGTGACGAATCCACAGCCGGCCACCAACGGGGTCGATCCGGAATCGCTCACCCAGGTTCGCCAACAAGCACCGCAGGCCTTCCGCTCCACCAGTCTTCGGGCCGTCCGCCCGGAAGACTACGCCGCCGCACTGGAGCAATTGGACTGGGTGCAGCGGGCCAGTGCCAGGCAGCGTTGGACGGGCTCCTGGTTGACCATTTTCGCGGCCCCCGACCCTCTCAATATGTGGAGCTGGAGCAATGACCAGCGCATCGGGGCGAACCAGCAGCTTGACCGCTACCGCCAGGCGGGCCGTGAAGCCTGGGCGGTTGCCCCGCGCTATGTGGATCTGGACCTGCAGATCACCGTCTGCATCCAGCCATATGCCTATGCAGGCGAGGTGAAGCCTGCCATCCTGGAGGCCCTGTTCGGCCGGCGCGGGCCGAGTCCAAAAACAGGCTTCTTTTCCCCTGACAACTTCAGCTTCGGCGACCCTCTTCAACGGGCTGCACTGGACGCCGCCATCCAGTCGGTGCCCGGCGTGCGCGCAGTGGAGACCGTACAGATCCGCCGGCGCGGCTGGTTCGATTGGCGCGACTTTCAAGAGCTGGCCTACCAGGTGGCGAAGGATGAAGTCGTGTGCATCGCCAATGACCCACTCCACCCCGGGCGTGGGATCGTGCAGTTGTTCACGGAAGGTGGCGCATGAGCCCATGTGAATGTGATACCCTAGTCCACCCCGCCAGCCTGGTCATCCCGGCCGGGCTGGATTGGATTCCGCGCCAGATTGCCGGCTTCCCTGAATTCCGGCGCGCCATGCTGGCCTCCATTCCTCTCCACCCGGCCTTGGCGGGCTGGCAGGGGCGCGATGAAAATGACCTGGGGGTCATGCTGCTGGAGATGTGGGCCTATGTTGCCGATGTGCTGGCATTCTATGACCAGGTGATTGCCAACGAGGCTTACCTGCGCACTGCCCGGCGCCGGCCGGCGCTGCGAAAGTTGACGGATTTGCTCGGTTACCTGCCCAAGCCGGCCGTGGCAGCCACGGTAGAGCTGGCCTGCCTGGCCGATGGGCGCCAGGCGGTCAGCCTTCCAGCCGGCACCGCTTTCCGGTCCGTCGCCTTCGAGAGCCAAAATGAGAGCCAAAAGCCGCAGGTTTTTGAATTGGAAACCGATATCACCATCCATCCATTCAACAACCAGTGGATACTGCTCTCGCGGGGCGCACTGCCAGCGGACTTTTTCCTTGAAGCCACTCTCGACGTTCTGCCCGCCATGAAGCTGGAAAAAGATGTACCACTCCTGATCCGGGCAATATATTATGGTTCGCCACCTGGCCTAATCGATGTACGCTGCATTACTGGGGTAACCCAAAAAAAAGCCAGCGACGGCACTCCCTACCAGCAGATCAGCCTCTCTTCTGGCACACTGCAGCATTCACCACTTTCTTCATCATATGTCGCAACACTGCAGGCTCCCACCCGGACTGCTCACCTATACACGGCCGACACCAGCACGCCTGCGATCAAGGCGGTCAGCATTGTCACCAGCCTGATCCTGGATGGCCTGTATCCTCAAATCAAGAGCGGGGATTATATCCTGCTCCAAAAAGGAACTGATTTTCGCTGGTTTATGGTCTCCCAGGTTGACACCACCTCACTGCAGGCCAGTCCTTCACCTAAAGTGACCATTGACAGCAACACCAACGATACTTCCACCAGCACCACGTTCACGATCTCTGGCGTCTCGACCCCCCCCTTGACCTGCCTGCAGCTCGACGTCGATCTGAACAAACCAAGCAGGCGGGGCAGCCAGCCAACCTGGAGTGACAGCGACAGGGCAATGATAACCCTGCATTTCGGGATGGTCACGGCCGGGCAGGTTTACGCCCCTCCTGGAACGACATTGATGGCAACTGACGAACTTCAGGTAAAAGGTCAGCCTGAAATCCCCCCGCAAACCTGCCAGCCAAAGCATTTCCTGCTGGAGGATAAGAACCAGAACGGAACCGCCGTGGATGGCGTTCTGGATTTCACTTCCGGGGAGCTTACGCTGGACGCCGGCACAAGCTGGTCGCCAGCCATGACCCTGCCGGTCAAGTTGTATGGGAATATCATCAAGGCCAGCCGGGGTGAGACGGTTTCCAGCGAAATCCTGGGCAGCGGCGATGGTTCCAGGGCCAATCAATCTTTTAAACTTAAAAAGAGCCCATTAACCTACCTGTCCGCGCCGGGTTCCAATGATCAGGGTGTTGTCAGCACGCTCAGGGTGTACGTGGATGGGCTGGAGTGGCAGGAAGTGGCCAGCTTCTATGGAACCAGGCCAACCGACCAGGTCTATGTTCTGCGGCAGGACGACCAGGGGGTGACATCCGTCATCTTCGGGGACGGCCAGCGCGGCTCCCGCCTGCCTAGCGGAACCAACAACATTGTTGCCACCTATCGGTATGGCGCCGGAAAGGCCGTCCCCCCGGTGGGAGGGATCAACCAACTGGCCAGGCCGGTCAAGGGGCTGATCGGCGTGCGCAGCCCGGTGAAGGGCGCAGGCGGCGAGGACGCTGAAAGCGCTGAAAAAATGCGCCTGTACGGACCACGCTCGGCGCTGCTGCTTGGCCGGGTGGTGTCGCTAGACGATATCCTGGTGGTGGCCTGTGGAGTCTCGGGTGTGCGGGCCGCCCAGGTGGAGTGGAGTTGGAATGGGGAGCGCCAGCAACCCGTGGCACAGGTCTGGTACATCGGCGATGCCAGCCTGAAAAAGGACATTCTCACCCACATTCATGCCGTCTCCGAGCCCAACCTGCCAGTGGATGCAAGTGCCGCTCAATCCGTCCCGCTCCAATTGAGCCTGGACCTGGAAGTGGATCAGCGCCGGTTAAAGGAAAAAGTCCTCGAGGCTGTGCGCTCTGCCTTGCTTGATCCGGAAAGCGGTCTATTGCCGCCCGAGCGGATTGGCATCGGCCAGCCGCTCGTCCGCAGCCAATTGTTCACCGCAGTCCTGGCTGTCGAAGGTGTACGTTCGGTTACAGGGATCCGGGCTGTCTATGCAGACCTTGACATTCAGTGGAGCGAATTTGCCATCCAGCCGGGCGCCGGTTGTTATTTTGATATCGAGCAGGGCAGCCTGACACTCAACGGTAAGGAAGGGTAGCATGATTGCCGCGCAGGATAATTTCAAGATATATTTTGCCGAAAAGCTGTGGGAAATGATCCCGGCGGTCTACCGGAACGAAGACGGGTTGGGGGATCAGCCCGGCCCATTACGCGCCCTGGTGGAAATCCTGGCAGAGCAGGCTGCCATCCTGCGGCGCAGCCAGGATCGCCTGTGGGAGGATCAATTCATCGAATTATGTGACGCATGGGCAGTCCCCTATATCGCCGATCTGGTGGCCACCCGGCTGGTTTCAGCCCTCAACCTGCGCAGCCGGCGCCTGGATGTCGCCAAGACAATCTATTACCGCCGCCGGAAGGGCACCCCTGGCGTCCTGGAGGAACTGATCAGCGATATCGCCGACTGGGAAGGCAAATTGGTCGAAATGTTCACCCGCCTTGGGCGCACCCGGCATGCCCTGGATCCCAAACCGGGCGATTTGGCTGGCCGCTTTTCCGGCACGTTGCCGGGCGGGTGGGCCGACCTGCGCGATACCCGCGCGGCTGAGCGGGCGGGCGGGCCATTTGAGGAGTATTTCCACACCCCCGATTTCCGCCGGGCGCGCGGAGCAGATGGCCGCTATAACCTGCCCAAGCTGGCCTTCCACCTCTATCGCCTGGGCTGGTTCCCGGTCACGGGCGTGACCCCCTTTGCCGTGGGCAATGATGGACGGTACACGTTCGACCCATCCGGACGGGATATCCCCCTGTTCAGCCCGCGCCTGCGATCGTCCGATTGGAGCCAATGGCAGTCTGCCATGGAATGGGAACTACCGGCTCCGATCTCCTGCCGGTTGCTTGGACATGCCGAGTACTGCCTTACCGAGGCAATCGTCAGGAACCTGGAGGCTTTAGCCGCCTTTCCTGCACAGGATGCGAAAACGCTCCGTCGCCTGATCGGCGTGCGTTTCCCGTCCGAAGCCAGGCTGAAGGAGGTGCTGTCACGCCTGTGCCTGCTGCCAACCTGGCCGGCGGGTGCCTTCCGGGAAATCCTGGTGGATGGCCTGGTTGCCTCGTGCGGGAAGGCAGCCCTCTCGGCGTCTGCCCTGAGCGTCGAGGACGGACCGGGATCCGTGGTCGCTCCAGCCGACCTGACCGCCGGGGACCTGGCAGGCTGGCCATTGGCTAACCCGGGCAAGCGCCTGGTGATCGATCCGGAGCGCGGGCGGTTCCAAGTCTTTGGCCCCACCCCCGCGACTGGAAGCCAGGTGTCCTACTGCTACGGCTTTTCTGGAAAGATCGGCGCGGGTTCCTATCCCCGCCTGCAAACCAGGAATCGCCCACCCACCAGCCTGCCGAATATCACCGCGGCCAACAGCGCTGGAACGATCCCCGCCAACCGTCTCTCCAACCAGGGCGTAACCCAGATCAATGATAGCACCACCTATCTTGGAATCGGCAACAAGATCGCCATCCAGAATCTCACCCTGCAGGCGGCCGACCGGCAGCGTCCTTATATCCGCTTAAAGACAGATTGGAAATTAACCTCAGCGAATGCGGATGCCAGCCTGGTGCTGGATGGACTATGGTTGGGTGCAGAAGGAAATTACAGTATCATTCTGCGCGGCGGTTATGAACAGGTCAGCATCACCAACTGTACATTGGACCCGGGCGGGGTAAACGATGCAACCGGCCATCCGATCAATGCTGTGACGCTCTTCATCGAGGCCAAGGTGAGGCTGCTTACGATCGACTCCAGCATCCTGGGCCGGGTATTCACCCGCTCGGGAGGGGAGATCGAACGCCTGGTCATAAGCGACAGCATCCTGGATGCACTGGATGATGGAAAGGTCGCCCTGGAACTGGACGAGGGGACGCTCGAACTGACCCGGGCAACTGTCATGGGCCAGTTGAATGTTGAGCGCCTGTGGGCGTCCGAGGCACTGATCACCAGCCATGTGGAAGTCACCGATACTCAGGATGGTTGCTTCCGGTTCAGCGCAGCCCCGGCAGGCAGCCGCCTGCCGCGCCCCTTCCAGTCGTTCGAGCTGACCGGCACACGCGCCCTCTTTACGGAACGCCACTTTGGACAGCCCGGCTATGCCCAGCTAAGCCAGGCGGCCCCGTCCGAGCTATTGTGCGGCGCTGAAGACGGCTCGGAAATGGGCGCCTTCAGCAGCCTGCACAATCCGATCAAGCTGGACGGTTTGAAAACAAAAATCGAGGAATACATGCCCTTTGGCCTGGTTCCGGTTTTCTATCCGGAAACCTAGCCACCCAAGGAGGAACCATGGGAACTCAAGATATCTCGCGTAACGCCTTTGATCCCCGCAAACGCTACAAAAACGTCCAGATGCAAATGGGGCGGGTGCTCATTGATGACGATTGGAATGAAAATATACGCCTAACAGATGAGGACCAGCGCCGCGCCTGGGTGGATGTCATCGGGCCGGCCGGCAGCCCCGACGACGGTTTTCGAGTTTCGAATGTCGGTATTACGCCCAACGGGAAGATCAATTTTGACCTGGCAGCCGGTTCGTTCTACCTGGGAGGCATGAGGTTGGAGTTGTTTGAAGGCGAATCCTACCAGGGTCAGAAGGACTGGCTGCAGAAAATAAAGGATCTGCTTAAGCCAGAGGGGGGCTGTGAATACCTGGTGACGCTCGAAACCTACCTGCAAGAGGTCTGTGCGGTGGAGGACAGCGAACTCTTCGAAGCCGCCCTGGGTGGACCGGACACCACCACCCGCCAGCGGGTCATGCAGCGAGTCCATCTGGACAGGCTGGGAAAAAACAGCGGGCAATGGACCTGCGATCAGGCCTGGCAGGCTGTCATCAAGAAGAAATGGAGCGGGCTGAATCCTCAAAACGAGTTGGTCCCGGATTCCCGTTTGACCGTCGGTTATATAAATGGTGGAACGGGAGATAACCTGTGTTCCCCCACCGTCGCCAGCGGCTACCTGGGAGCCGAGAACCAGGCCATCCGGGTGCAAATTGCCGACGGCTGGTGTTTCACTTGGGGTTTTGACAATGCCTCGCCGCTCTACCGCATCCAACTATCGGCTGACCGTAAGACCGCAACCCTGACCACCCGGCCGAAGGATCAGGCCCATTGGCCGCTGGCAGGCACGGTGGTCGAGGTCCTGCCGTGGACAGCCGTGCTGCCGAATAACGAGAAGATCGCTGCAATCCAGGGACACCTGACGAAAGTGCAAGACCCCTATAATCCCGAGGATGGCACGCTCAGCTTGGTCGATGCCGTGCCGACACTTGGATTTGAAAATGAGTACTATTACTTGCGAGTCTGGGAGCGCGGCTCTGACAATACTTCGCCGGCAAAGATTGACTTCACGCCGGGGACGGAGGTCCCGCTGGGCAACACCGGCTTGAAGATCACCCTGGACGGGACACAGTTCCTGCCGGGCGATTACTGGGTGATTGCCGCCCGGCCGGACACACCCGACCAGGTCGTGCCCTGGGAATTGGAAACAGGACGGCCTCCACACGGCCTGCGGCGTTTTTACGCGCCTCTGGCAATCATCCGCTGGCCGGCCAATGGGACTTTGGCAGATGTGCAGGTGGATGACTGCCGGCCGCATTTCCGGCCGCTCACCCGGCAGAATATCTGCTGCACGTACACCGTTGGGGACGGTATAAAAAGCCACGGCGATTTTGACAGCCTGGCACAGGCCTTGCAGCAATTACCTTCCTCGGGCGGCCGGATTTGCCTGTTGCCCGGCCTGCACCAGGCCAGTGTGGATATTGCCAACCGGGAGAATATCACCATTACAGGCTGTGGACGCTGCAGCAAGGTAATCCCTGACGAGAAAAATCCCAAAAAGCCACTCTTTTCCATCACCGACTCGCAGGATATCACCCTGCGGGAAATGGAAATGGACGCGTATGAAGGCACTGCCATCCTGGCCGAAGGCAGCCAGGCCGGGAAACTGGATGGCCTGAAGGTGCTGGGAAACCGCCTGATGGCTTATCAAAACGCCATATATATCCGGCAAGGCCAGGATGTGTTGATAGAGCACAACATCATCCGGATGCTGGACAAGGCCGGGGGAGGCGTAGCCATCTACATTTTTGCTGAGGATGCCCGCATCGAGCATAACGACATCAGCGTAGTCCCGCCGGATGTCACACCTTCCACTCCAGGCGAGGAAGTCCCACCACCAAATCTCACCGATCCATGTGTCAATATGAGCGAGTTTCATGCCAATTCCAGGTACATCCTTGCCTACGCCAATTTATATTTTAAATTCAACTTTTTCCGTCATTTGTTCGTGAATCCCTACAATACCCTGGGTGGCATCCAGGTGGGCAGCGGCTCGGAACGGATAAATATCCTTGAAAACACCATCACCGGTGGGGCTGGCAACGGCATCACCCTGGGCAGTGATCTGGTGATTTCCCAACAGCCCGCAGCGAATTCATCCGGGGATGATATACCGATCACCATTCCGTTTGAAAAAATAGGTGTGCAGGGGTATGTGACAGACGGCAAAAAAAGACTGCCTGGTGTCACCATTCTATTTACGTCCGGTAACCAGACCGAGACAGTGATTTCCGATAACGGCACGAATCCGGGCTACTTTTCTAGCGAGAGAGTGATGACAGGCGAATGGAAGGTAACTTCCGGCGATCTAAGCTACCGTGTCAAGTCTGTTACGCTGGGTACCACCTCCGATTATGGCACTGCAGTGACAATCGCCGATTTAGTCACTGACCTGACAATTTTGGTGGAATTAAAAAAGGTTGAAACCAAACTGGCCGAGGTCTTCGATTTCATCTACGACCTGACGATCAACGACAACCAGATCTTTCACATGGGCGAATCGGGGATCGGCTTTCCACGCACGCACTTTGACGATTTAAAGATGGCTATCAGTGAGGGTTGCCTGGCCGGGATCGATCAGAGTACTCTTGGTTCATTGCAGTTCCTGCTATTGGTGCTTGGGGGGGCGGTTGGTTTTGTAGTTAACTTGCACATCCAGGATAATTTCATCAGGGAATGCCTGCGTAATCAATTCATCCTGGATACCAAAGAGCCCAGCGACCGGTTGCGCGGCGTCGGCGGGATCTCGCTGGCGCTGTGCAGCGGGCTGGTGATTCGTGAGAACCGCATCGAGCTTAACGGAACCAGTTACCTGGGTCCGGTACAGGGCATCTTTATCGGCTACGGCACGGAATTGGATGTGAGCAACAACCAGGTGCTCAACAACGGGCCGGCCCAGCACAATGGTTTACAGTCAGGTTTGCCAGGTGGAATCACAATCCTGATTTCATCTGTCTCAGACCAGTTCCTTTCAGAAAATCAGTCGGCTGGGGCGAATATTTCCCTGGTCCGGCAGGCGTTGCGTGTTCACGATAACCTGGTCCAGCAACCGGTTGGCCGGGCGTTGACCGCTATGGCACTGGGGCCTGTGTCGGTGGCCAACAACCACCTGGTTACATGGTGCGCGGTTGCCCAGTCAGACCTGGTGCAAAGCACCGTGTCTACATTTGGCGGATCAATGACGAGCAGGGAAAAGTCAGCCAATCCAGCTCCCACCACCTGGGTGAGCGCAGCCGTGGATGCAGGCACAGTGCTGGTGTTAAACGCGGGCCAGGCAGCTGCCATCCAGCAAAAGGATCCATTTAATCCCCAATACCCGGCCTTGCCGACCGGCTCAACGCTCTTCAACGACAACCAGGTGCGCCTGGCAAGTGCAGGAAATGCCAGCCTCTCCATCACCATCTTCTCCATGGACGATGTCAGCATCAGCGATAACCAGAGTGAAATCCTGGCGGAAGACGAATTGGTTCTGAACAGCCTGGCCTTTGGCCTGACCACCCGGGCGCTGAGCAACCGCATGCAGGAACCATATGAAACGAACGATGCCAAACTTTCGTTATTCACCTATGGGGTGTTCTACAACACCACGACCGCCAACCAGGGCAATCACTGCATTATTGCGCAAGGCTCGCAAGTATTTGAATTTGGTAATTTTCCTGGGGCTGACATCTGTAAGAGACGTAGTGAGGTTTTAAAAGCCGCCGTTTCCCAGCGGAATAATTACATGTTGTTGAGGAGGCAGTCATGAAAGCCGAAAAACCGAAAACCGAGCAGGAATTGGCGACCCAGGTGAGTGACCTGTTGGATCAGCTTTCCAGCAGCCGGGAGAATGCCCTTGGCGACATGCTTGCCATCCAGACAAGCACCCAGGCGCTGCTCCAGAACGAAGAACAACGCTTGGGAAAGAAGCTGGGTCCCGATCATCCAAGAGTCCAGGAGCTGCACGCCCGGCGCCTGGCACAGCTCGATATCATGCGAGGCCTGGCGGTGGAGCGTCAGGTGGCCTCAATCCGGGTCCCGGCGATCAAGGAAAACGAGACGCTGGTGCAGGGGCGGGTGGTGGATGAGCAGGGACGTGGCATTCCAGGCGTGCATGTTTTACTCGCAGATGACAAAGGGAAGACACTGGTGGAAACACAGGCAGTTACCGATGGCAGCGGATATTATGCCCTGCGCCTGGATCCCGCCAGCCTGCCGCCCAGCCGGCCCGCAATCCTGACCTTCGCGAACGCACATAAACAGGTCTTGCAGCGCCTGGACAAACCTCTGAGCATCCAGGCGGGTATTCAAACGATTCCGGCTATGCAATTGGACCGCCTCGAGCTGGCTGGCCTCCGGCAGCCAGCCGCGCGGCCTGCCACGAAAGAAACTGAAAAGGCAACCTGGGAGGTGAGCGGGACAGTCACCGATCAGGCGGGCAAACCGCTTACCGGCCTGATGGTCAGCGCCTTCGACCGGGACCGCAAGTATGACGACAAGCTGGGGGCAGCCCTCACCGATGCCAAGGGCCATTATCGCATCCAATACCACCAGCAGGATTTCCGGGAGGGCCCCGAACCGGGCGCGGATTTGTACCTAACCGTCATAGATACCCAGGGTCGCCAGCTCTACTCATCCCGAAAGCACATCCGGTATAACGCCGGCCAGCGGGAGGTGTTCGACATCCAGATAAAAGTCCCACCCGAACAGCCCAAATAAAGGTCGGGCTTTTAATAATCGAACGGAAGGAGAGAAACCATGCACACTTTCGTACAGAAACCGAAGGCAGTTCAGCAGGCTACGTCCGCAAAGTCTACGATGTCCGGTCGGACACACCTTGGGCAAAGCTGTGAGGTGAACTCGATGCTTCACTTGCAGCGCATGATTGGAAATCAAGCGGTGCAGCGGCTGTTGACTAATGCTAAAGAAGTCGAAGTAGGATTGGCCAGTACTGCCTCACCTCGCTTCGCGCACGATTTCAGCCAGATACCTGTACACCCTAAGCTTGAAGCTGAAGACCTTACACCCGCACATCATGAATCACGGGCACTTATGGATATGTCCGCGAGTGGAAACGGCAAAGATACTGTGGGCCTCATCGAGGGCAAAGGTCCTGATGGGGGGGAAGGACCAAAGGACGCTGGCGCACCCGCCGCGACGAAAAAGACAGCCGGCGTGGACTCGTTCGTAGTCAAATGGACAAAAAATCCAGCCTCTGGTCCCACGATTGCGAAGCTCAGATTGGACTCTTCGGCCAAGTTCAAGAACGACGCTGCGCACGATCCCGCACTGGCCGAGTTCCGTCAGAATGCCTCTTTCAAATTTGAAATTACTGCAGGGCCAAACAAGGGGCAGAAGAGCAGTCAGCCGCTGCAGGATGATAATTACTCACGGGCAGACGATTCCGCGGGCAACACCATCAATGATGTGAACTTCGTAACCAACGATAACCCGGGAACAGCTAGAGAGACGCCTATTGATAAGGACGACGTTATCGATTTTAGCTTCACTGCCGAGCAGATGATAATCGACACGTCGGATAGGAATAAGGTGATAAAAAAGCATGGCCCTCATACCGCCACCATCAAAGGCAAGCATGAACGAGCTTTTGACGGCGTACCCAAGACATTTAGTTGACGAACAGCCATGATCATAGAGAACACTATAAAAGAAGTATTCTCTCGGCTTGCGGCTAGCGAACTAGGAAAACCTGTCAACCCAATAGAGGAAGGCTGGGAAGTGGCCCTTCCTTCGGGGAGAACCGTCACGCGTTCAACGCTTCAGGCAGAGGCCAGAGCGCTCATTGAGTTAGGAGCGGATGCCGTGCCATGCCTCTTACCCTGGGTGATGAATGACAACCCGGCTCTCCGGTATGTGGCTATTTACGCACTCGAGCAGATCACGGGGGAAAAACCGTACCTGCCGTATTTCGATCAAGCTGATCATGGAGAGAACCGTACCCGGGCTATCGAAGTATGGAGAAGATGGTACAAAGCCCGCGAAAAGAGTGCCGGAGATACACTTCACTAGGGCGCCGGCTCTTTACTTTCCACTGCCTAACAATCGCATGCAGCCGATTTGCTCCACTGGCGCTTCGCAAACGGCTGATTCGAAGCGTTAGCCCTGCCTTTCGGCAGGGATTTTTTATCACAATACATTTATCATCACCCTTTCTCGGTAGTGATACAGCCTTCTCCGCAGTTCCGCCGCCACGCATGGCATATTGGCTGCCTCGTAATCGGCAGCCAGGATCGCAAGCGCTTCCAGATCCAGCTTGAGCGTTTCCAGGGAGGGCGCCGCCTCTGAGCTCCAGACGGGTACATGGCCGCGCCAGCCGGGAACAAGGCTCGGGCCGAATCGCCGCAGCCATTGAGTCTACGACGTGGCCGCCTCCGCTATACTCGTCAACGCTGACCATTCGCGGCTTCGAACTGGCTGTGCAGGCAGACGGGTGAAGAGGTTGCCAAGAAATGGCATGCATTCGTTACTACTCAGCCATCTGAGCGACGATGAAAGATGGGATATACGGTCTGCCGATCAAAGCCAAATAGAGTGCGTCCAGGATAGGCTGGCCATTCTTCCGGGAAGTAGAGATGTAGCTCCGTACCTGGCAAAAGGTTTTTGAGCCGTCGTCACTGCGAAAGCCGCCGGAAACCTTCTGTTGCACTTTGACTATGCGGATATCCCGTTCCGCCTGGTTATTGTCAAACGGTACCTTAAAATCGTACATAAACGCCAGCACTTTTTCAGAGTGATCTCGCAGTCGATCCAGCAGGTTCTTGGCGGGTTTGTTTGACCCGCCCACGCTTTCTGACTTGCCCTTCCGTTCGCTCGGGCAGTGGGTTGGCCAATGGACCTTCTGCGACGATCTGGTCGTAGCGGTTTTTGAAGCCAGTAATTTGTTCATCAGAGAGAGCCGCCTGCTCCAGTACTTTCGCCGCTTCGACAGCCTGTTTGATCTCCAGCAGCAACTGGATCATTGCATTGGCCCAGGCCTGCGAATAGTTTTCAACCAGGAAGGTCAGTTCGCGCAAGAGATGGGCGCCACACAGACCATGTTTGGCCTGTAAGTACTTCAGATAGGCCTTCCAGAAGTCATGGATGCACCAGCCAGTGCGTTTGGGCAGGATCCCGATCTCGTCCATAGCTTCTGAGCCGCGTTTGGGCTGAATCTCGAACAAGGTGGCCAATCCGGTACTGGCCGAATGCAGCCAATTCAACTTCCCGCCCACCCTGGCACCACTTTCATCGAAATGCACCGCTTCTTCGGTATGGGTCAGATGCTCTTTGACCCGCTCATTCACTGGCATCACCTGCCAGGCCACTGCCTCTACCGCTGCCAACACCGCCCCTTCTGATACTGGCTGCCGATACAACTCTTCCAAAATTTCGGCCGTGCGCTCCAGCGGGATGAAATGGTATTCGTTGAAATACACCATCTGTGCCCGCATCCGTGGCCCA
>JBEKVG010000014.1:0-15910 GCA_049514195.1 Anaerolineales bacterium
TTAAGGTTATATTTCAGATTTCGGTAAGCATGATAGGTCGGTGTTGGAGTCGGTGCAGGAGGTGGTGGCGTTGGCACATTACCTGCTCGAAGTTGGCTGATGAAATCCTGCGAAAATGCAGAGACATCCAGTACCTGCGGCCGGCCATACGCATCGTATGCGCCCGGCAGGATGCAGACGTCGCCGGTGAACTGATGTCCTACGACTTGGGCAGGCAGTTGCCCGGCCGAAAGAACGATATCGTAATTAGGCAGCCAGTTCGCCTTGAGCTGCGTCCAGGTCATCGCCGTGACTTGCACCGGTTGCCGTTCATATTGTGGCACCCAGGCCCAATATTGCGGCAGCCACGTGTCCATCGGAGGGGTCCAGGAACTCACAAAACCCTTATTCGTATACACGCCCATCTGCGCAAATTGGTCATGCAACCGCCTGGCAAAATTGGCATAATGCAGGCTGATATTTCCCGGCGTCGCTTTCGGCACATAATCTGATGAGAACTGGCCACGCCTGTACAGATACCAGGCATTCCAGTCTGTCCACCACTGCTCCTGATCACACCAAACGAACTTGACCGGCAATCCTTCCGACTGAAGTGTCGCCACCAACCAATCAGCCTGTGCTATGGGATCCAGGATGATATCATCCCAGAAATAACATTGCAGCACCATCTGGCTCTTGGTTGCCACGTCCACACACTGCTGCCGGCAGGTTGGATGAAGCACAACCTTTCCGTTTATCTTCGTCGGGTATAGGCCAACAACCACACTCCCACATCCGCCATCTTCGAACTCTTTCGGATTGATGTGGTCACACCAGTTGGAGACATCCGGCACAAGCACCGGATCCGTGATTTTCACAGTTCCATCCTTCGGACCGTAAAGTGGTCACCGGTGCGATAGGGTGAGAAATACGCATATGGAAGGTAACCATAACCGCCATCGCCCCATCCGCCGCCCCAAGAATTGCGAAACTTGATCCGCTGCAAGTAATCGTCATGCCCAACAGCCACCGTATAATGACCGCCTTCCTCTCCGCCTTCAGGCATGGGAACAATACCATCCGTCGAATCCATCGGAAAGTTCTCGTAAACCATAAAACCCAGTCCGCATGGATATCCACTGGAGAGACATGCCCGGATCTGGGTCAGTGTGATCGCCCGGCTGTATTTCAGCAGTTCATGTTTTTGTGCATCCATATAACACCGAAACGACGGCTTTGTACCTAATTTGGTAATGTCATAGGGCCATTCATCCTCCGAGCAGACTCCCACCTTGATCAGCGCCTTGATCGCATCCCGTGGGCTGCCGCCGGCATCCTGGCCGATGCTATGTTCCATCACACTGACCAGATAGGCCAGCATCAGCGGCGAACTCTCGAAGACCGGCAGCCCCTGGATCACCCGGTCCGCCCAGACCAGGCCGATCGTCCCGAAGGCGAAGCATGTGCCGGCTTGTCCCTGGTCCCAGCATTTGGGGAATAGGTGTGTCAGATCGCTCTTTTTCTGGACCGGTATAGTCCGATCGATCCGGTATTTGAAATCACGTTTATCAGGTATTCTCAGCCAGCCAGGATAAAAACCTTTGAGTGTCATAGCATCCTTTCTAAATTGGTTTAACTGCGATGCCCACTGCCAGCCAGAGCGCACTGGTTGGACATGTCCATGTGAAAGCCGCCGAATTTCCCGTGGCAGGATCAATACTGTCTGTCTCCGTCGATGCCACCGATCCGTTAATACCCACGGTCGGTCCGTCTAGAATAGATTGCCCACTTCCACGTGCAGATGGGGTTCCTGCAGTGTCGCTATTTATGACAAAAGCTCCAATTGCATAATCGCCTGGAGCTGTATCCACTACAACTGATGGATTGTCACTTGTCGATGTGCCCGTTGCTACAGTTCCGAAGGGCGTACTCTGGTTTACGTCATTTAGGACGATTGCCACCGCACGAATATGAGCCCCACTGGTCGCATTTACTTGCACATCCGCCGTTCCAACGGAAGGAGCCACCAATGTCCAGATCCCTAATTGTGGCTGTCCGTCTCCAGTCAGAGACTGTTGTGTCATCCCTACGCCGCCATAGGTAACCGTTGTGAAATTGCCGGAGCCATAATATGCAGCGATCACAACCAGTACCCGGTTATTTCCGCTGACCGCCACAGAGAAAGTGCCACCGTAACTAATCGTGGCTCCCGTGGCAGAGACGAAGGTTATCTGGCCGCTGGTCTGGTCCGTCTTCGGAGCAATTTGCGCCAGACAGACCGTTGGGCTGCTGGTTGCATCCACCACGTACCCGATATAACCATCCTGGACCGCTCCGCCGTTCGGGGCTGCCAACTTCACCGTTCCGGATGGAATGAGTGCATCACCAACCGAGACGGCTCCGTTCAGGCTTACCTGTCTGATTCCGCCAGTTGCGATCCAGCCATAGCTACCGGCTGCGATATTACTATCCAACACCACGCCGAGTATCCGTCTATCGCCGGCCACCGCCGACGTGGTAAAACTCATAGCCGCTGATTTATCAAAAATAACAACGTCTCCCTTTTCCACATATGAACCTGAGTTGTTTTTCCACAATTGTGCATAGGGGTCCTGGTATCCCAACAGTGTCCATCCCTCCAGTACCTCACTGTAACGCAGGCCAAGTGAAATTGACTCAGAAAGGGCTAGATTGAAATTGTTCGACGGAAGAAAGATATTACCACCCCCAAGCATGATTTTTCTCCCAAAATCGGCAGCCAGTAGATAAATAATGTCTCCGTCATGCAGCGTCTCATTGATCGCCGGGCTGATCGATGCGAGTGTATCGACTTGATCCCCGTTCTCCGTGTCAACGGTGTAATTTCCCACTCCATTTATCGTCGGCGAGACAGCGATATCACCACCTGCGATGGTAAGACCTTCCCCAGCCGTGGCAATGCAACGGTTCGAGCGCAGCAACAGGTGGTCCAGGTTGCCTCCCGCTCCAAAATATGCATTCATGCGCGCAACGCTGATCGCCTTGTTCGCCCAATCTGCCAATGTCTGGGTCCAGGTGGTCATGATTCCATCTCCACTATCTCCTGTAAAGTCAGTTCGGCTGCCAGGCCGCCGTCGTATGTCATCCTGTTGCGCAAGAGCCAGTAGTTCTGCGCAATTCCCATTCTGTCCACCGCAGTTGCCAGTGCATCCGCCAGTTGCAGTTCCGGCCGGCCACGACTCGCCACCGTGATCTGCGCACCCGGGTTGCTCAGCACAGGCAGCAGCGCCTCCGCCAGGGCCTGAGCATGCGCCTGGCTCTGGATCAGCCGGCTCTCTATTGGGTATGTCCGCCGGCCGTTCAACTGGATCAAGATGGCATCCTCGGCATGCCCTTCGATGCCGCCGCTTTCCTTGAGCGGTTGCCCGTCCACTGTAATGGCCGTCACCGTTTCGTCCGCGCCGGCTGAGTTGGCCAGAGTCAAAATGCCGCCCCAGGCATAGGCCGTCCAGCCGGTGATGGAGATATCCACCCCGCCGGTGATCACCGGCGTCTGCACGTTGATGCAGGGCGAGTTGGAGAAGTTCAAGGTCAACACCAATGTGCCGCTGGCCGGCACCGTAAGGACATCATTCAGGTTGCAGATATGGGCAACAACATCCGGCTGGAGCGCCTTGGGTGTCACCTGGATGTCATTGCGCATCTTCGACTGGTCCCAGCCCTCAATTACACCGATAATGGTGTCATCATCGGCGAGGCTGGCCACCGGCGTGCTGTGATCCGCCAGGTGGCTGCGGTTCTCGAATACCAACCGGTCCTGTTCGTCGAAATAGATCTGGCCGCCCTCCGCCTCAGCCAACGCTATCAGGTGATTCCAGTAGGAATCATCCTCGAACCAGGCATACGGGATCACATCGGTTGTGTCGTCGATCACCATGTCATCGTTCGTCAGGTCGAACGCAAAACACAACATTTTCACCAGTTCGCTGACCGTCTGGTTAAAATAAATGTCCGAGCTGGCGAAGTTGGTCTCTTTCATCAGCTTCGAGCGGTCCCACGCCACCACGCGCGCCGTCGGACTAGCCAGGTCCGCATTCCAGGAGACCGTGTAGAACGTCCCTACCGGCACCAGTTCCGGATCGCCGCTTTCCAACACTACTCCGCATTGCACCTTTATGCGCCGGTTGGCCACCAGGTACGGCGCATACAGCGAGCCGCTCTTGCGGTAGAACAGATTATCCGTATTGTCCAACTCCAGAGTGATCTGGTTGCTGCTGGCGTTTCCCAGCGGCGCCGTCTGGCTGTCCGCGTTGCGCTCCTCTATAATCTCCCACTGCCCCACTCGCACCGTCGCATCCATCGAAAAACTGCCTTCGAACTCTACCAACTTGGCCGATGTCCGTGGTAGGTTCATTTTGAAAAAACTAAAGATCAAGTAATCAACCGTGATCGGTGTATCCAGCGATATTGACCAGCTCGCATTATCCCAACCTGTCACCTTGGCAATATAATCGCTCTCAGGACCGTTCTCTGTAATATGAACATAAGATATCCAGAAATCAACCGGGCGCCCCAACCAGTCGTCTCCGACCCAACGCACCGAATTAATAGTCATGGATGTGTAATAGGTTATGAACAGGCTATCGGAGATTTCATTGCTATCGTCCGAGAGATTCTGCCCAAACCAGATAATTCCATCTGGCAGTGGAAAGAGTGTGTCGCTCGGATACATCCGGGCCCTATGCAGCAAATCCGACTCGTCGAACGGATCCGCCAGAGCATATAGGTAATGGATCACATCCTTCCCATCCGCCACGGCAGCCGCCGGCGCTGCCTCCGGGTCGCCTTCATTCGCCGTCACTTCGATCGTGCCCAGCAGCATCTGGTTGTTCATGAAATCAATGTTCACCGTCTGCTTGATCTGGCGCACCGGTGCGACAATTGCTGTCAGATAATCACCGCTTACCGCTTGCATCAGATCTCCTCCAGCGTGTATTCCACGTTCCAGCGCCAGAACGGCAGGATGATAGTCCGCTCCTCGGTCCACGTGTCGCCGAACAATACCGACACACTTTCGGTGGAGTCGCCTTCCACCGGAACAACCAGGGTTTGCACCCCGCCGCCGTTGAACAGGCCCAGTAGATCATTCCTCCCAAAGCCGCCGTCCTGCACGTTTGCAGTAGCGCCTGGCAGGTCGGTGTAGGTAAATTTCCAGCTTCGTTTTACCGCATAAATATCCTTTACAAGAGCTCCATTGGCCAGCCGGGTGGACCTGGAAAGTACCTGCGGCGTGGGGTCCACAGTCAAACCGCCCGCGCTCAGATAACCACTGTTCAGTCCATATCTGGTCTCGGTCATCCCTTTCTTACCTCTTCCACCTGCCGGATCTTGAGCAGAGTGCGTTCGAGTTGCTCCAGTCCGGCCCGGTCGGCGATAAGGGTGCCAACATGCAGATGAATTTCCTGGGATGTATTACTGGCTGCTGCGCCGGCGCTTGCCCCGACGCCGGCAGGGACCCCGGCGAATGCCGGCATCATCCCATTTACACCGATGGCATAACTGCCAGATAGTCCCTGCATGGCGGCCTTTAGTTGATTTTGTAGTTGTGGCATTGTCTTCTCAATGCCTTTCCAGATCCCTGTCACGATGCTCGGGCCGGTAGTCTCGGCGAATAATTCAGATGGCGAACCTCCTCTGATTGCCTCGGTAATATGTTGCCAAATACCCAAAGCAAAACTTCTAACCTTATCCCAAAACCATGCTAATTTGGATTCAATCCCTTTCCAAACGCCTTCCAGGATGCTGACACCGGCCTCGAGGATTTTTGGCAATCCCTGTTTCGTAGCATCCGTAAAAGCGCTGATGATCTTTGGCACGGCTGCCACTATAAGTGGGATTGACTGGATAATACCTTGAACCAGTGCAACGATGATTTGTATTGCTGCTAAAATTATCTGTGGTAATGCTCCAATAAGGGCTGCAATCAGCACTACAATGATCTGCAGTGCTGCTACAATTAATTGCGGTAATGCTTCGAGAATGCCAGTGATCAGCGATACGATGATCTGTGGGGCCATCTTGACCAACATCGGCAACAGAGTAGTGATCATATCGATGATGGTTTGAATAATCTTCGGAATGGCCTTGGCCAGAACCGGTAACGCCCCGATGATCCCCGTGATCAACGCCATGATGATCTGCGGAGCCATCTGGATCAGCATCGGTAACATGGTCGTTAGAGCATCCACGATGGCTTGCAGGATCTGTGGTACGGCTGCGATCAGAATTGGCAGCGCCACCACCAGGCCCTGGACCAGGGCCAGGATGAGCTGTAACGCCGCCTTGAGTAGCATCGGCAGGTTCGTGATGATCGTCTGGACGATGAGCAGCAATACCTTCACGATGGTCGGGATAAGCGTTGGTAGTGCAGCTACCAGGCCGTTTGCCAGCGCTATGACGACCTTCAATGCTGCACTCACCAGTTGTGGCAGTTGCATCAGGATCGACTGCACGAGTTGGTTGATGATTGGCAATCCGATCGTTATCAGTTGAACCAGGTTATTCTGCAGGAAACTGATCAGAGTCTGGATGAGTTGCACAGCAACAGGTAACAATTGGGGGAAGAGTTCCTGGATGGCTGCCAGAAGTTGGGTAACTAATTGAGATGCTGTCGCCGCTAATTGCGGGATCAATACCGGCAGTGCCGCGATCAGTGCCCTTCCCAAAGTCATCAATATCTGTATGCCCACATTCATCAATGTCGGCAGCAGCGGCAGGATGGCGCTCGCCAGACTTGAAAGCAATGTCGCCGCCGTCTGGCCCAGCATCGGCAGGTTCGTAATGATGGCCTGTGCCAGCATGGTTATGATCTGCACACCCGCGCCCAGGATAGTCGGCAAAGCGCTGCTGATGGCTGTGATCAGCCCCTGCACGATGGTGATGCCACTCTGCACCATCTTTGGCGCCTGGGCCGCCAGATCTTTGATGAGGCCGGTCACCATGCCGAGAATTCCTTCGTGATAGGTGGATTTCACGTTATCCAATGCGCCTTTATCGACCTTGGGCGTCGTCGAATAGCCGTTCACAATCTTGCTGATATCGCCGCCGGCTCCCTGGAACAATCCTACCAATTGCCCAAGATAGCCCTGCGCGCCCGTCAACATACCACCCAGGAATGGCGCAAACGCCCCCGCCGCATCCTGCGCCAGGCCGGAAAGTCCGGATTTTAACCCGTTCAGTTTCGCCTGCAGGCTGGCCAGTGCTCCCACGGTTTTCGTGGAAACGACCGATCCATTCTTATCCGCTTCATCCGTAAGCTTGGCCAAGCCGGCTGCCCCTTCATCTGCCAGCGGCCCCAATTCGGCGGCATTCCTCCCGAAGATCTCCATTGCTATCGCATCCCGCTCGGTTGGATCTTTTATTTTACTGAGCGCCTGCAATGTGTTCGCAAAAACCACGTTCGAATCCAGCAGTTGGCCATTGCTATCACGTACCTGCACACCCAGTTCCGAGAATGCCTTGGCCGCTGTGCTGGTGGGTTTGCTCGAGAGGTCCATTGATTTGATCAGCCGGGAGTTGGAGGTCGCAATGGTGTCCAGATCCACGCCCAGTTGTCCACCGATGTAGGATAATTCCTGCAATCGCTGCACGCTGATGCCGGTCTTGACTGACATATCTTCCAACTCTTTGGCGCTGGCCGCTTCTTTCAATGTGAATCCTGCCACCGCTGTGCTGGCCGCTACAGCCGCCGCCCCCAGACCCAGCACCGCTCCCGCCCCCACTTTGAACACTCCTGCAACGGTTTCAGCTTCCGCCTTGACGGTTTTACCGACGTCGCTGGCCACGCTCTTCACTCCAGCCAGGCCTGTCTTCACTTTCGATAGCATATCTTGTAATTTTTGCCAGCCCGACACTGAATTCTCGGCGGATTGCCCGGCTTTTGTATTGCCTTCGCTTACTGTTTTCAGATTGGTATTCGTTTCACCCAACTCGACTTGCATCGCCCCCAATCGTTCTGTTTCTTTGTTGAGCCGAACTTCGGCGTTTTGCGCCGCAATGCTCATATCCCCATTGGCAGCCACCTGCCGATCATATTCCTCCCGCAGCGCCGCCACTTTGGCTTTCTGGATATCGATCTGGCTGGTCAGACTCTTCTGACGCGCTTCCAGACCGGTCACCGAATTGGCCCAATCTCCCAGCGATGCCACACTCGCCTTGAATCCACTCTCCAGGACGCGCAACGCCCGGTTTGCAGTATCCAAACCGGTCTTGAAATCGGTTGTGTCCAACCCGAGTTTCGAATTTAGATTTTCAGCGCTTTCGCCCATTACAACCAGTCCACTTGATCTGCATAAACCTTCTTCGCACTTGTTTTCTTGCCTTTTTTCGCCAGGTGCAAAATGAATGGAATCAGGCTCTCAATATCGGTGCGATCCATCTCGTACAGTGACCAGTGCAGACTCTCTGCCAGGATGCGTTCCATCTCCAGCATCCAGTCTTCCCTGTCTGGTTCATCCTCCCCCGGCTGGTTCAGACCGCCGGGGGCTTCGGGTTTGGGAGCATTCCGCTCGCCTTGCTCACGATACTCTCGAAGCAAGTCATGATCTCGGAAACATCTGCACCCTTTTCCAGCTCTTCCCGGTTGAATGCACCGCCAAAAAACTCTACCAGCATGTCGCTGATCTGGTCGATTTGTTCCTCGGAAATATCCTTGCCATCGCCGAGCGCTTTATTCAGTTTGATGGCTCTCTTCAGGAAGCCCCACGGAACAATCAGTCGCCGGTGCTCGGCTTTTTTCTCATCGTTATCAGAATACAAAGTGATCGTGATGGGACTCGACATGGTTTATCCTTCCGGTTTCTTCCTCCCCCATTTCTGTATTTGAAACGGGGGAGGGTAGGGTGGGGGTCGGTTACGACGCCACCGTGAACTTCAGCACCGTGTCGGTCAACTTCTGCCCGTACACAGACGTCACATCTGCCACGGAAATGAAGTAGATCGCTCCGGCCGTCAGGGCGCTTCCTGGCGTGATCGTGACAACCTTGTAGGTGGCGCTGATCACATACGTGGCTGTCGGCAGACTCCGGTCGGTCGCCTTCATCAAAATGATCCCATCCGTTCCGGTCACGATCGGGTTCGAGAATGTCAGGGTGATTAGTGCGGTCCCGACGATCCCGGTAGCATTATCCGCCGGGACAGGCGTCAGTGTAAACGCCGGGAGGCTGCCCGCGCTGGGCACCTGCACCTCATCGAACCAGCTTGTCTCATCGAAATCATCATCCGATGTTTCGCCGAAGACTCTCTTCACACCATCCGTTAGGCCGCCGTCGACCAACTCGAAATGGTAGATCGTTTTCAGCGCCGCAAACTCCAACTTGACCGTCTTTATGTCCGGTGTATCGGCTTTCGTGGCGATCTCTTCCTTCGGCTTCATAAAGCGGCCTTTCAGGAACCAGTAGTAACGGTAAGATCCGTCCGCTTTCATCGCCCGGAATCCCAGTGCCACGTAGGGTGGTACGCCGCCGTTATCGAACACGCGTGCACTGGCCACGTCGTAGGTCATACCCAGGATTGTCGCCAGCGCCTCCGAATCCATTCCTGTGATCTCGCAAGTGATCTTGGTCTCGCCTTCGGCCACCATCGCATCGAATGGCTGGTTGTCGGCATACTGCACCTTTGCACCAGCCGCCGGTTCCATGCTGATATTCATGATCGGCGCCAGGTAGGCCGGCGTGTCGGCTGCATACAGGGCAGCGTCGTCCTGCGTCACCGGGGCATAGTAGACATTGTCCACGCCCACATAGGATTTATAGTTTGACATGTTGAATCTCTCCTTTACATGAGATAGAAATAGTCCTTGGCCAGGCTGTAATGACCCGTCTCCGGGTCACCCGGTAGCTGGCGCTCCGGACCTTTGGTAAATCCCGCTGCCAGCATCGCCGCATCCACATCTGGGATGCTCACGAGCCCGCCGCGGCTGTAGATTGTCACTTGCACCCGGTACGTCCGTTTCGTTTCTGCATTGTCGGCATGCTGGGCCGGCACGCCTGTAACGACGGTATAGACTATGTACTGGTCGGGCAACTCGCCGGTGCTGAGATAATTGTTCATCCCGTATGGGATGTGCAATGTAGCCAGCGCCGTTGCGGTTGCTTCGAAGATGGTCGTCATGGTATCGGGATCCCATCTTTGGTCAGAGAATCCCGCACGGCCTTACGCGCCGCCGTCTTCTTCTCATCGTTGCCCGTCCGGATGTAGGATTGGGGTGGATATTGCTTTCCGCCGCGCCTGTATCCGTATTCCTGGGCGTTTCCGTAACGGGCCACGTCCGCCGGCGCACCTGGCGGCATTCCCACGATCACGAAGGTGTAATTGCCGTCCGTGAGCGGGTCGGTGCGTTTCAGTGTGCGCATCAGTTGACCCGGGTGCGGATCTCCCTTTGCGGCGTCGCCCACAGGCACATGTCCCAGCATTCCATCCAGGAGCACATCTCCGCCGGCCACCACCGCCTTGGCCGCCGCCTGGTCCACATTGGCGCCTGCCTCCACGATCTTCGCCAGCAGGTCGTCCAGACCCTTCATGTTGGCAGTCACCCGGCAAACCATCTACACCGTTCCCGTCTTGCGCAAGACCTTAAGTTCCAGGTATTCATTCCGCTCCTGGATATTGTCAAGCGCCACGATATTCCAGCGTATCCCGCCTTTCACGATCGTACAGCGGGTGTCCACATTCGCCCGGTAGCGGATGAGCACCGTTGCCGCAGAAACGGCCAGACCCGCTTGACTGGCTGCCCATGCTTCCATCCCGTGCACATTCGTCCACTTCGCCTGCACCTTGGCCAGGGTTGACTAGCTCGGGCGCTGCGCCCCGCCTGCATCCGTCAGGATGGCCGGCGTATGCAGTGTGATCGGCACGCGTAATTCTCCAGGGTTGGTGATATTTCTGCCTATGATCATGCCGTTGTAAATGTCCTTATGACTGTCATGGTATTGCCATAGATATCGGGAGTAGCCGTCAGGTTCAGGTTGTAATGCGTATTGACAGATAAATCTGTGGCCGGCGTGATCGTCATGATCTTTCCGGTCAAATCCAGGGCCATCGATAGCGCTACGTTGTTCCCATCATCATCTGCCAGGACAATCGTCCCGGTTGGATCCGCCATCGCATGGTTCCAGACCAGCACCAGGACCACGGAGCATGCCACACCTTCCTCTTTATCCTGTGGCATACTGACTGAGATGGCCAGCACATCTGCCGGTGTGCTAATGGTCTTCAGTTCCAACGCCCGTACTTCCAATTGCTGCAGGACCGCATTCAGTCCCACGTCCAGGCTGGTCACATGCACGCCCTGCATTCCTGGGTCTTCAAACCACTGGGTTAACAGGATCCGTGCCGCTGCCTTCGCTCCCAGATCCACCGGCGTATCCAGGGCCCAGTCCCGGCCGGTGGCTTGTTTGATATAGTTATCCACCATCGGCAGGAGTATCAGCATGTCGGTATTCGTGCTATCCACGCGCAAAACGCTCGCCGCTTCGGATGCGGTCAAAATATAAGGGTGCGCTGGTGCGGGATTGGTCATTGTCTAATATCTCTCCCCTCTCGTGACCATAAGCCAGGAGAGGGGTTTGGGATCAGGCAGAGACGGGACGGTACTTGGTATACCGTTATGAGGCTTACCGGTGAGTCGACGTCCACCTCGCCTGTCTCTGCTTACGAAGTGTGGTTACCGCGGCATTGTGCAGCTGAGTTGCCTGTGTTGGGAATGGAGATAGCCGTGCCTGCACTGGTGACATAATTGTCATCATAGAAGATGGCACCGTAGATGTTTGTCTCGGTGCTGGTGTCGCGGATGCCGTAGGATGCGCCATAAATGGAATTGTGGCGGAAATCCGTTTGGTCGCACAAATAGGCATTTGCCAAAACACCATTTGTGGAACCAACCCAGACGCAATCCTCAACCAGACATTGGCTGAAGTTCTTGGTGGAAACTCCGCCATCATCGCCAATTTTCAAACCGGAAACGCATTCACCCTTATTCGCAACAGTGGAACAGTTCTTGATGACCGTGCCAGAACCGGCGGCGATATACAGGCCGGCCAGCGGCCCGGCCGCTCCATTGGCGGTCGTGCCAAAGGTGCAGTTCTCGAAACGGCAGCGGTAGGCGATCGGAGCATAGAAAGCGTAATTCGAAGCATTGCCGGAGACGAACTGGATGTTATACCAGTTCGTACCGCGCATGTCCGTGGTGCCGCCTACGCCGGTTGCGCCATTATATGCACCATCCGAGCCAATCACGACAATCCCCGCTCCGTTGCCGCGCGGATCTGCGCCAACGCCGATCACGTCGCAGTAGTTCGGCAGGGCGGTCAGGTAATTATAGGTCACGCCCGTTCCACGGATAAAGATGGCGCCGCGCGCATAAACATTGGTCTGAGCCAACCGGAAGGTTTCCCAGGCAGTGATCGCTTTGGTAACCTGTGCATAGGCACTATCCCAGGTCAGGCCGTCGCCGGTGGTGTCGTTGCCGGTGACGTTGTCAACATAGTAGCGCTTCACATACACGCCGCCAGTAATCATGCCCTCGATATCCAGTTCACCGTCAGGGCCAACCACCCATTTGGCACCTCCCAGTGCCATATAGTTTTGAGTAACAGGATTACCCATGATGTTTTACTCCTTTTGGGTTTCTTTTTTTCTCTCTCCCCTCTCCAAATGCTCAACATTTGGAGAGGGGTCGGGAGTGAGGTAGGTTATGCCTTCGTCTGGTTGACCAGCAACTGGCACATCGCGCTGGCGTCCATTCTCTCGCAGTCCATGCGGTAGATTCCACGCACTTCCGTCGAGTTCGAGCGCCAGGCGTCTCCGCCGATGGTCGTTGAAGCAAACTCAAAGGCCGCTCGCCGGAACAGTGTTACGAATTGCGTGCCGTCGCCGATGACGATGCGGCTCTTGACAATTGGAGATGTTGCCTGGTTCGCCCAGTGCGCATCCGAAAGGATAACCACTGGGCGCCCTTTCACACGGAACGCTGTGGGTGCGCTCGGGTCGGGTTGCAGTAGCGGACGTCCGACTCCGTCATCCAGTTGATCCATAATGTCCAGGCCGGTCTGGTTGGTGAAGATCTTGGCAGTGGCAGAGAAAGCCGGATCCAGGGTCTTATTCAACGCCGTCTTGATTCCCGCCAGCAACTTGGCCGGGTCGGTGATCGTTCCCGGTGTGCCAGGCGTGAGGGCATTGAACTTAATCAGGATGAAGTAGTTGTTCGTCAAGACCACTTTCTTGGCGAACCACCTGCCCAGGTAACTCATGATGTTGACCGGTGTGTCGTTCAACTGGTCGTTTGAAACGCGCAGGAAATCGCCTCGATCCACGATGGTGTAATCCACCTTGGTGAAAGTTGGACTCTCGCCCTCCTCCGTGTTGGTTAAAACATCCAGTTCGGTCAGAGATGACAGGGGACTGGTTGCCGGAAGAGTTTCAATCACCCGCCAGCCACTGTAATTCTGCACCTCTTCGACATTGACAGAATCCGACAGGTCGACATACTCACGCATCAGTTCGCGGATGCGGTTGTCGAATTCCACCGGATTGAGGAATCCGCCCTCAGATCCAGCCGGGCTGCCGCCGGTTTCGGAAATGACGTCCATCAACATCTTATACTTCTCGGCGTTGAATTGGCCGTCCAACACGCCCTTTGGCGTCGCGCCCACACGCATCGCTTCGAAGAAGCATCGCATGTATTCAGGACTGGCGCGCATGTCTTTGATCTGTTTCGGTCCCTGCCCGCCTCCGGCCGGGACAAACCGCATAGCCGGGTTACTCTGGTCGGCATTGACAGCCGCCATGCTGAGATACAGGCTGTTGGCGGCATCCCGCTCAGCCTTGGCTTTCTGCAGTTCGGGCTGCAGTGTCTGCGCCTCTTCGATCTTGTTCTCGTCGAAGAGGTCATTGATGCGGGTGGCCACTTGGTTCACCTTCGCATCCGCCTGTTGTAAGGCGTCATAAAACTTTTTTAGTTCCATCGCTAAACTCCTTTTCTGGTTATCATTCGGACTTCCTCACGCAGGCGGATTGCCGCGGGGGTCATAATATTGGCCGGTTTGCTTGTGCTGGCATTTTCAAATTGCCTTCGCAAGATTGCCGGAACGTGTTGATAATGCAGGGCGTTCACGATCGCCGCATCTGCGGCGGGTGGTTGGCCGCCCGGGATCACCTCATCTGCAAAGCCGTAATTAACCGCCTCACTCGCGCTCATCCAGGTCTCATTGGCCATCATCTTGCCCAGTTTCTCGGTCGTCATGCCGGTCCGGGCTGCATACGTGTCCACGATGCCTTTCTTGACGCTGACGAGCTCGTTGTACCAATTGCCCAGTGTCTCGATATCCAGCGACGCCATTAGCACCATGAAGGCTGGATCATGGATCATCATATAGGCTGTGTCCATTATGCGAATCTTCTGCCCGGCCATCGCCACGATCACCGCCGCACTGGCTGCCAGGCCATCAATACGCACCGTGATCGCGCCGGGATAATCCGACATAATTGAACGGATCACCGAAGCTGCGATCACATCGCCACCCGCTGAATTGAGTCGCACCGTGATCGGGCCGCCCATGCCAAGACTGTTCAAATCGTCCTTGAACTTCTTGGGCGTGATCTCATCTCCCAGCCAGGAGAATTCGGAGATCATGCCGTAGAATTCTAGTTCAGGATCTGCTCCGGTCTCGGCCGCATTGCGTAGACTCCAGAAAGGCTCATATGGTCGGGCGTTTCCATCGATACACCGGATGGGTGTTCTTGCCGGGATTGAGGACTGGATACCTTCCTGTTTCTGTACGCTCATTAGGAGGGCCTGTTTTTCCTGGGAGTTCAATCCATCCACTTTGGCAATGTGACTTACCGCTGCCAGTATCTCAGGTCCACTCATGGTATCTTTGAGCCCGGCGTCTTTCCGGTGGGCCCGCAAGTGACTCTCGGTGCCGGGTTTGTCCCCGGCCGGGATATTCGTATCAGGCAACCTGGCCAGCCCATTATTCACTCCGTGGATGTTCGCCGCCGTGTCTGTTCCATTTTTATGGTGTGGATCCTTATAGGTTCCCTTGGCATCCGGGTCGCCTTTGCCATCCTCCCAGGCGTGCATATAATGCAACACCTTGCGGTCGTTCGGAGCGGCCGCCACTTCCGCCGGACCGTCCCATGTGCTGGTTGTATCAGTCTTGGTATGATGGATTGGAATTGCACCCATTATTTGCCTCCTGTTTGGCCTTGGCCTGGCGTATTAGTTGGGGGCGCCTGGGTTGTGCCAACATAGTTTGAACTCATGTAAAACTCATCACCGCCCTTATAAGCAGACATATCATCTTTATCTCGTGCCTCATTTGGATTGCGTTGTCCGCTGCGGATCAGCACCTCATTCATCTGGGCCCGTGTCAGCGCATCCGTGCGCAGGAGCGCCTCCCGGACAAATTTGAAATAAGTGTTGCCCTGCTCAGCCAGACTCAACCATTTGATCCGGGCAGCCTGCTCGAACTGTGTCAAATAAGGATCAAGGGTAGTCGAAAGATAATCCAGATTATTCTGCTCATTGGATTGGTAGGATTGTTTTCCTGAATTCAATTTGTACTCGGGAATTCCAAAGAAGTTTGAAATGTCGTGATCTGTCGCCTGGATGGACTCCAAGAACTGCGCATCCGTAGGTTTCATCGTGATAGTTTCGAAATGCGTCACGCGCTGGTCGAAGATCGCCAGCTTATAGGCGTTCGATGTCCCTTCCATCGCTTCGCCGTAAGAATCCCGGATCTTCTTTCGCCCTTCTTCATCCAGCGTGCCCGTCACGGACAGATATCCGGCCGGGTTCAGCCCTTGACTATAGAATTTGCTCTGTGTCTTGTGTGCAGCGATCTGTCGCCCGATCGTTTCCTTGGCATATTGGATCACTCCCCGCCCGTAAAAG
>JBEKVG010000015.1:0-15603 GCA_049514195.1 Anaerolineales bacterium
AGTTTGTCAGCGTGCGGGAAATGGGAATAAGTTCCTAAGGCCGAACCTCGAGCACCTCCAGCATGGAAGGGCCGCGGATGCGCTCGAAGACGATCCCCAGCCTCCTGTCGATTTCCAAGAATTCTTCCGCAGCTGGGACTGGTAGGCCGGCGCCATGGGCGAGGCGAGTGATGATGAATTCTCGCTCGATCGCAACAGACGGTATCCAATCCCGGTAGAGCTTAAGGATGTGATCTTTCTCCAAGGCATAGACATCCGCGGTCCGCCCCACCCCGATCAAAGGCCTTTTTTTACATGGTTTTTTATTCCGGTCATTTACTCAGTTGTGCCATCCTCTGTGCATATTCGGCGATAATTGCCAGCGTGGTGCTGTCCGTATTGTAGACCGAATACCAGCCGGCAGTCTCATGCGGTGGGTCGCCGATCCAGGCATATCCCGGCCGGGCCGTGCCTGCCCAGGCCCAGAAGTTGGCACCTGCCAGTGGTTCCCCCAGCGAGATGGCTGAGGTGACTTGCTGGAACATGGCGGAATAGAACCGGTCCCGGTAGGTGGTTGACGAATTCGGGTTGTATATATTGTGCAGAGGTTCCCAGTCACGCGCCAAGCCGAATTCCTCCAGCACCAGCGGCTTCCCCAGCGAGGCCGCCTCCACCGCATGGGTCTGGAAGTAATTGATCGAGAGTTGCACACCGGTATCATATGTGTCGGGTTTGGTCGGGTCGTACCAACCCCAGTTCTGTGGCCAGATGTGGATGGTGGCATAGTCAATGCTGGCACCTTGGTGAGTCAGGATAAAGTTCTGGCTCTCGCCCGGCGGGGTCCCTTCGGAACCGGCGGTGACCATGTGGTTGGGGTCAAGTGACTTGATATAGGCAGCCGTATCGTTGATCCAATTGATCGGATAGCGGCGCGGTTCATTGGCCAATTCCCAGGAGAAGATGGCTGGGTCATCCCGGTATTTCAGACCAGTGTAAGCGTTGGTGTGGTTGATGATCGTCTGGATGTGGTCGCGGTACCAGCTCTGGCACTCCTCACAGGCGTAGAACTTTGCCACATAGGTCATGAAGGTGCCATAGTCGCCGGGGTAGGGGATGGGGGTCTTCTCATGCCAGGAGACGTACTGTCCCATTCCGCCGGACCACTGCCAGAAATTGTTGAGCACCATCACAGCCTTCATACCGCGCTGGCCCATCTGGTACAGCAGATAATCCAGACCGTCGAGCACGCTCTGGTCGTACACTCCTGGTGCGTCCATTAGGGCCGGGACCATGCGGTGCGGTTCCGTGTTGGGTCCCTCGGAGGCGGCCATGACGCGCAGATTGATCACCCCGAGCTGCTGCAATTGATCCAAGTCTTGGTCCAGCAGGGTACGGTTGCCGCTGGGGCCGTCCACGCCCAGGTTCATGCCCTGCCAGAAATTGGCGCCAATGAAATAATAGGGATGACCGTTCAGCATGAACTTGCCATCCCTGGCTGTCACGAACTTGTCGTTGAGATGAGCTGCTTGCGTTGCTGACGCGCGCGTGGGCGTGTAGGCGGCAGTCTGTCCTGGCTGGCAACTTGAGACCACTAGGCACGCAATTAAAGCCATAAATGCCAGTAGTCGCCGGTTGTTATTCATACTCCTCCTGTGAGGAGCAGCCTTTAATAGGACGAATTGGAATGCGATATCTCCAGCCCGTTCACCTGCAAGAAGCGCGGTACCAGGATGGCACTTGGGTTGCGGGCTCCGTAACTCTCAGAAGTGTTATACGGGAGCATGGGTTTTGAAACCCAGGCCACCTTGTCGCCGAAGATATCCAGCAGGCTCTGGGTCAGGCGGACGTTGTATAGTACCACCACAGAACCGTTCTTTTTCAGCAGCAAGGTCCCGAACCGGGAAGAGGCGGTAATGATCCCTTTGGATGGGTTGACAATGTTCATGTAATGCAGGAAGGGGATATATAGCAGGTCCTGCTGGCGCGGCAGGCTGACCAGCTCCTGCAGCGAGCCGACTTCCTTGTTCCCACTGCAAAGAACCAGGCTTTTATGCGGGACGGTATGGCCAGTTGGCCTAGCGCCAAACTCGTCCGCATCGTCCTGGGACCAGAGGAAGCCGCGGAAGATACCTTTTTCGATGATCGGCCAGGGTTTACGGATCAACCCGCTCAGGTCGCGCTTGAAGGGATAGGTCTCACGCTTGTCGGGGTCATCGATGAGGGTGAAATGCTCTGAGAAGACCTTTTTACCGACCTGATCTTCTGTGAGGAAAGAGAAGCCACGCTTCATCAATCCGCCATCATAGGCAATCATGTTCATGAACTTGAGCATCTCGGCGATGGCGGCCGAGCCAAAGACAATTGCATACCTGCCAAGGGGGATCTGCTTTGGGGTGTCGTTCTGATAATGCTCCAGCAGGAAGGCCAACTCTTGTTGCAGGCTGATCGGATCTAGGTCGGTCTTATTTTGGGCAGATTGCTCGGCGGTCACTTCCCATTTGAGTCTGGCATGCGACAGGACGATCGAGACCTGGGCATCTGTGGTCTTGAAAACCTGGATGTGCTCTGAGCGGGTCGTGACTTGGGCAATTGTGTTCACCCCGCTGGAAAAGATGCCTGACGACCTGATCTCCCCGATCTCCAATCCTTTTATGGCCTGATTGAAATACGCAAGCTTTTCTGCGCTGCTCATCGTCGCCAGCGCCGGGTCGTAGCCACTCTCATCGACAAAGGATTCAACGAAGGACGGGAATGTCGGCTGATAGTTCAGCGGTTGGGCGTGTTCGGCCATGCCAGCGGCTGTGTCGATGCCGTTTTTTATCTCATCGATTTTATCTAGGTTGGTAATAAGGCTGCAGCCGGCGCGCTTCCTGCCGGAATAGGCTGTGATATCCAGGCGGATCAGGTGTTCGTTCGTATTTAACGAGATGGCCGAGTTGGCGAAGCGCATGAGATAGCTGTCTTCTTCGTGATAGAACAACTCCACCTCAAAGCTTTTTCCAAGCGCATATGCCCTCAAATTGTGCAAGGTTTGGATGATTTGTTCCTGCATGGCTATTCTCCGATCCGGACATCGTCGAAGCGGCAGACCGGCACCGCGTGTCCCAGCTGCATGATCTGGTTGGGTTGGCCTTTTCCGCAAGTGTCCACGTATTTCACTTCCCAAGTGGACGAGTCACCTACCGCCGAAAGCGAGTTCCAAAACCTGAGCGTGTCACCCTTGTAGGTGGAATTCTTGACCGGCTTCGTGACCCTGCCATCCTCCACCAGCCAACCGATCTCCGTGGCGAAATGAAACTGCTCGCGGTTCGAGCCGATCGACCAGCTACGGTCACCGTCCAGCAGGATGCCCTTGCCGGTCTGGCTGATGATATCATCCAATGTCCCATCCTGGCCGGGGTCGATGTTGATGTTGGTCATGCGTTCGATTGGGACGCGGTAAAAGGCGGTGGCCCGGTTAGCCCCGCTGCTGCCAGAGAAGATCGGCCGATGGGCTTTGGCATTGGCTTCCTCCACCATCTGGCGACCGGTGATGGCCCCCACCAGGATACCCTGATCGATCAGCAGATTGTTTTGGGCCTGGACACCATCGTCGTCGAACCCAAAGCTACCGGGACTGTTAGGCAGAGTGGCATCCGCCCGCACTGTCAGCTTCTCTGAGCCATAGCGCAACCTACCGAAATCGTTCAGGGTCACGAATGATCCGCCTGCAAAAGCCAATTCGTAGCCCAGGATGCGGTCCAGCTCCAGGGCATGGCCGATGGTTTCATGTGTCTGCAGGTACATGATGCCCGGCAGCAGGATGACAGAGCGCTCCTCCCTAGGACATGCTTCTGCAGTCAATACCTGGTTCAGCTCGTGAATAATTCGCTCTGCATTTTCCGCGAAGAACGGCCGGTCGAGGCTTTCCCAACCACGGCTATCGCCATGCCGACCCAGACGAAACTTGCGCTCGAAGGTTTCCCCGTGATCGTCCAGTCCGTATACTTCCAGCCCAGCGAAGACCTCAGTAATGTGCTTTTCAATCTGGCTACCTTCCGAGTCCAAAAATATGATCTGCTTGCGGACGAAGGTCAGGCTGCTGACACGCTGGGATACGCCCTTTTGATCAAGTTTCCCGTCCATTTCTTTGAGGAAGGCAACCTTGTCAGCCAGTGGGATCTCGAAGGGATTGATTTGGCAGGGACTCTCGAATCTGGCCTGGATGGCTTCCTTCTCGGCTAACCGGACGGGGAAGGTGACCCGTTCGGCTGCTACGCGCGCATTTTCGAAGGCCTGGTCGAACAGACCGGCCAGCCCGCCCAAGTCTGAGGTGGCCGAGAAGCCCCAGGCACCCTGATAGAGCACCCTGATACCGATCCCGCTTTCCCGGCTGGCGTTGGCATTCTTGAGATTGCCATTCCACATAAACAATTGATTGGATTCCTCGAAGGGAACCCAACGCGCGTCCACATAGGTGGCTCCCTGGCTGCGCAGTCGTTCGATTTGCTGTTTGATTTGATCTTGCATTCTTTCACTCCTTTTTTCTCTTTCACATCTGCATAATAAATGATTCTATACCACTCTATACCTCTAAATACTTTGCGACCTGCTGCAATGCTTCCGGGAGGTTCTTTCTTCCCAACCCAACCCTGAAATGGTTTCCTGGAAAATCAAACAGGCTGCTGGGGACGATCATGACACCTTGTTTTTCAAGTACATGCTGGCAGAACTGCTCCAGCGGCTCCTTCCCCAACCATGCCGGGAAGGCCACGGAGCCGGCCTTTGGGCTGAACCAGGCAAAATAATGCGCGTGTTGACCAAAGAATCGTTCCGCACTTTCCAAATTTCCGCGGATGATATCCAGGTTGCGGCGAAGGATGCGCTCCTTGTTCTGAATTGCGATCAGGCCGAGGATCTCAGCCGGGGCGCTATTGCAGATGGTTAGATAATCCTTGAAAGCCAACCAGCGTTCGATCAACGGTCCATCCTGTGCAGCGAGCCAGCCCATGCGCAGTCCGGGCAGGGCAAAGGATTTCGAAAGGCCGGACAGGGAAATCCCTTTTTCATAAAGGTCAGCGACCGGCGGTAGTTGCGTGGAGGGCTCATATTCGAGCAGCCGGTACATTTCATCCGAGAAAAGATACAGACCATGCTTGCGGGCCAGTTGGATGATCGATTCCAATTCGCCGTAGGTAATTGTATGACCGGTGGGGTTGTGCGGGAAGTTGATCACAAGTAAACGCGTGCGGTCGGTCAGGCTGTCCTCCAATTGACGGAGGTCCAGGTGCCAGCCATTATCCATGCCGGGCTGGAGTCTCCAGTTGATCACCTCACAGCCGATCGAACGGGCAATCTCATGCAGGGATTGGTAGACAGGCGACACAACCACAACCTGGTCCCCCGCCTGCAGCAGCGTCTGCATGGCAATGAAAATGGCTTCTTCTGGAGCGGCAATAAAGATCTTTTCGGGAGGAATATGCTGGTAAAGTCTGGCAACCTCGCTTCTCAGCAAAGGATGTCCCTGGCTCTCGGTATAGCTTAATCTCAACCCTTGCCACAGTTTCAGACTTTCGGGGGCGGCCATTTGGAGCAGCTCATCCATCGAAAGGCTTTCGCAATCCGAGGGACTCAGCAGGTATTTTGAGGTAAATTCGTACCGGGCAAAGTAGCGTTCCAGTTTAAAAGGTTTGATTAGCATAGGTGCTCCATGGCACCAGTGGTTGAATCTTTCCATAGGAGGATCTTTTCGATGCAGGATCTTTTTAGGCGGGCCATTTTATTGATGCTCTTTTCCTAGACGGCTGACAGCGAATAATGCCAGTAGATTAAAACAAATCGCCCCCGACGCAACTGCCAGGAATCCCAGGCCGTACAGCCGGGGAGCCAGGAAGGTTCCAATGGCACGCCCGAAGGAAAGTGCGGCCACATTGAATGCCATCAGTGTGGCACGCGCTGAAGGAAGCATTTCGGTCATCACCGGCAGGTAACTGACGATAGTGAATTCGAATGAGATGTAAAAGAGGGAAAGACCGGCCAACGCCCCAAATTCCGTCCGGCCGAGCCAGGGTAGAGCCAGGGCCGCCAGCGAGTTAGCTGTCAGGCCGAGGGTAATGGCGCGCAGTTTCCCCAACCTGTCCACGAAGGCGGCCACCAGGCCTTCGGCGCCCATTTCGGAAAAACCGATCACAGCGGAGGCTGCCCCCAGGGCGGCAATTTTGAGGCCGAAGGAGTCCTCCAGCCAGACGCCGAAGATCAGATTGACCTGTTCGTTGGCGGCGGTGGCCAGCATCCCAATGGCCAGACCGGTCAAGGCTGGCAGGGAGGTCAGTACCAGACGGAAATTGTCGCGTGAGCGGTTTGAGTTGGCTGGACGGCTATCCTTTGGCAGCATCCATACCAACCCGCCGACGATGAGCACGCCGAGCAGCGCCATCAACGGGAATGGCGCCATCCAACCCTTGCGGGCGATCAGGAAACCCATCAAGGGGACTCCGACCACGAAGGCCAGGCTCCAGCCAAACTCGGTAAAGGCAATCGTCCGGCCGCGCTGCTGATAGGGGACACGGTCGCCGATATAGGCCTGCATGCCTGGGTCGAAGATGTATTTGCCGAGGGTGGCCAACACCAGCGAGATGGTCAAACCGGGGAAGCTCGGCCAGAATACCACAACCGCTGCCCCAAGCATGAAAAGCATTGCACCGAAGAGCATGCCGAAACGCCGTCCTCGACGGTCGGCCACCGATGCCGCGAACGGGCCAACGGTTCCGACCACGCTGCGGGCGGTCAGCGCGTAGGAGATGGTCGTCAGATCCACTCCCAGGCCGCGCGCAAAGATCGCCAGGAAGGGGTAGACCATTCGGTGCAATGTGTTGAAGATCATCCGGATGATCGTGAAGGCAACCAGTTGCCAGCGCAGCGGAGTCCGCATGTCACTTTTGTCTTTGCAGCCACCAACGCGTCATGAAATAAGCAGAAGACGTGGTCAGGAAGATCACCACGACGAAGAATATCTGCAGCGAAAGGATCCCTGAATTGAAAATTGGGGAGGACGACGGATGCATGACATAATCAGCCCGCGAGAGTGCGATGCGCAAGCCGGCAAAGAAGAGTACATTGAAAAGGGAAGTGAAGACCGGGCGAGCCAGCAGCGTCAGGCCGAGCTGGAGCAACACGCCGGCCACGGAAAAGATGACCTCCACACGGAAACGCGGCTCGGACTGGAACAGCCCGTTCCAGTTGGTTTGCATGGCCCAGAGGGATAAAGGCAGAGAGGTTACCCAGAAGAACAGGCCGGTGTACGCCAGCGCGGCCGACCAGCGATGCAGTCTTTCACGCCGGAACAAGATGCCAAGCAGCCCGGCGGCCGCCGAAAGGCCCAATGCAGCCTCCGCCGTCAACACCCAAGCGCCGTGCAAGTAGATGATACGGGCGTTATTGCCGAGGGATTGATCCCTTGGACCAAGGGCAGTCAGCCCGGCGGTGATCAGCAGGACCAGGATGAACCAGAGAAAAGGGGATTGGAAACGCGACATGCCGTGATTGTAATCGAAACGAAAAGGGTGTGGAGTGAATCTCCCACTTTCATGAAACCCAGATCATCACCTGCTGATTGATGCTCCAGACCCCTCCCGTTTTTTTAAGCAGGACGTAATAACCCTCGCCGGCCAGCCAGTTGCTCTGTGTTCCGATGTAAACCAGGGCCTGGTCGAATGTGCTGTTGAAGCCGACGCGTGAAAGCGTAGTGATGCCGGGTGCCTGCGGATAGCGGTTATAAAAGATCTCCCAGCCGCTTTGGTTCTGGCCGAAAATCCGATTCCTCTCGGCCTGGCTCAACAAGGTATAGGGACTGCCCAAGTTCATATCCGGGCGGATGGGATAAGCCATGTCATTCCGGGTCCGGAAACTGCCGGCTGTTTCGGGAGCCACTCCATGCATGTTCTGCAGCACGTAATCCAGGGTCTGAGCGGTATTGTCCACGCCAGTGGCGCTTGTGGCGGTGGTCGACATGATGACGTAGCCTCTGTTCTTGTACATCTTCGGGAGCAGGAAGGCGTAGACGGCCTGTTCCTCTATATCGACCTGGCCTGCGGATGGTGTGGGGATGGAGGTCGGTTTTGCCGTGCAGGCAGCCACACCAAGAGCCAGCGAGAGAAGAAGCAATTTCTTGAACATGACGGTTTCCATCATACGAGTTCTTTTTTGAGAAGAGGAATTATATTCTCAATTCTCGCCTAGCCGTTCCACTCTCTTTCTCACCAGCCAGGGCGGCAGGATTGCACAGGTTCCACTCACGATGACGCCTGCAAGAAAACCAACCACATAACCGTAGACTTGCGGCCAGTTAAAAATCGAAACCAGCAGTAGCGGGCCGACAAAAAAGCTGAATGAGACTGGCAAAAAGAGGAAGGTCAGGCACTGGCCCAGGCAGCCAATCGCCCCGGCGTTCATCCGGCGCGGGTCTGTCCAGGTGAAGTTTGCTCCCATTACACCAAAGGCCAGCAGGATACCATTCATGCCGGCCTGGCACATAGCCATGGCCAGCAAGCCGTAGATAAGTATCAGCAGGGAGGCTCTTTGCAGGATTGAAACTGCCAGCATGAAGACCATACCCAGGACCAGGGTCGGTAGGTAGGCTACCAGGAACTTGGCAGTCAAAAGGTGCCCAGGCCGTACGGGGGCGGACTTCAACAACCAGTAGTTCTTACCCTCTGATGAAAAAGCCATGCCCGAGAGTCTTGCGAGCAGCATCCAGCCGACAAACAGGGACATGCCAATGTTGCCGTATGTGGAGATGAAATGTGAAATATTAACCAATGTCCCTGGCATATCGGGATTATCCGGGAATATACCTCCACCTGGTCGCAGGAATATGAATGTGTACAAGACACCCAAGATCAGCGGGGTGACTAGTTGTGACAGATTGCGCAAGTCCCGCCGGAGCAGCCGGAAATCCTTTTGAATAATGGCATTTACCGGGGCAGGCAGCAGCCGTCCCATCCGGGATGTGATTGTGCGCCTGCTTCTGGAAACGGGTAGTGCGGTTGCGGCCTGTGCCTTGACGGGACGAAATGGTTTCTTCCGGCTGGCCACTACCTGCATTCCAGCCCAGCCGGTGTAATACCAGCGTTCGGCGGTGCCCAGTGCCACTATGAATGCGATGGTCGAGAGTCCCAGTGTGAGTGCCAGCAGAGAAAGCCCGGCCAGCCAGTGGCCCTCACCCAGAGCCACGAGACTGCGCCCGGCCCAGTTCAGCGGGTTCCAGGGCGTATTGAGGCGCATCAGCAGGCCAAACAACCCGTTCACCTGTGATCCGGAGATCTTGATGTCATGTCCGAGGGTGTTGTAAAGGTTGCCGCTCTGGGAACACAGGATCGAGAGGATGGCAGTGAAAAACCCCAAAACCTCCGCCACCCGCCGGGGCGGGAAGAGACGTGCAACCAGCATGACCAGCAGTGCCGAGAGACCGGCCGCGGCCAACGCCAAGGCGACCATGCTCAGCAGAACCAATGGATAGTACAGGATATTGTACTTTTCTGAGAGGCCTAGTCCATACAGGACCGGCAGGCCAAAAAGGGCGATCAGCCCGAAGTTGGGCAGCACTGCCTGCAACAACTTGGTGACAAAGACCGCCCGGATAGGCACTGGTGAGGCCAGCAGAAAATCCATATCCCCTGAGAGATACAGAGCCTGCAGCAGGACGCCAAAGCTTGAGAACAAAATGCCCAGGAAAAGGGCCGCGAAGACCAGGGCCGGCACGCTTTGCAGGAAGAGGGACACATCCAAACCGACATACTGGGACAGGTTGGGAGAATGCAGGAAACCCAGCAGCAGCCAACTCAAGAAAAAGAGGAACCCGGCAAAACCGACCAGTAATATTGCAATGACGATCGTACCGATCTTCCGGCCGGTCCTGGCATGCTTGAAGGAGTTCCAGGTGAGCCGCAGGCGCAGGCAGGTCAGTTTCCAGATGGACGGGAACAGACGCCCAGACGGGACGGCAGACAGGCTCGTCATTTCAATATCTCGGCGATCTCGGCTGCCTCGGCCCCGCCAGTCAGACTCAGGAAGATGTCTTCCAGACTGATTTCGCCAGCCTTGCCAAGCGAGCGCAGTTCATCCATGCTGCCCACGGCAACCAGTTCGCCCTTATCGATGATGCCTATTCGGTCGCACATACGCTCGGCGATCTCCAGGATGTGGGTCGAGAGGAACACCGCCGCACCACGCTCGGCCATTTGGCGCAGAATGTCCTTGATGAGCCGGGCCGACTTGGGATCCAGACCCATGGTCGGTTCATCCAGCACAAGAACCCTGGGGTCGTGCATCAAGGCTGCCGCCAGGGAAGCCTTCTGCTGCATACCGTGGCTGTACGAGTCAATGGTATTATCGGCCGCCTCGCTCAGGTCGAGCACGCGCAGCAGTTCTTCGGTGCGCTGTGCAGCTTGCTGCCGGTCCAAGTCGTACAGGTCACCGACAAAGCGTAGCAGCTCGCGCCCGGTCAGTTTGGCGTACAGGTTGGGTGTATCCGGCACATAGCCGCTGGCGGCCTTGGCTTGCAGTGGCTGGGCCTGGACGTCGTACCCGGTCACCTTGACCGTGCCGGAGGTTGGTTGCAGCAGCCCGACGATCATTTTGATGGTGGTGGTCTTCCCGGCGCCATTTGGACCTAGGAAGCCGAACACCTCGCCGCCGCTTACATCCAAACTGACGTTGTTGACGGCAAGCTTGTCACCATATTTTTTCACCAGGTTGCGGATCTCGATCAGGGAAGCGCCATTTGCCATAGCCTCTCCTCAGGATGGTTTCAGGGTTATAGAACCCTATATGGTATACGAATGAAACCAAGTAAATATTCGGAATGAATTCATGAAATGTTCATAAACGGGTACTATCATTACCAATGGAAACTGCGGACTATAGTGTGCGTTTCCTCCTCGCTAACGACCCGGCCCATGAAACCGGGTCGTTTCGCGCTTTTTCTTGATTACCGTTTCAGCGTGCGGTATTTGAGCCGGTGCGGCTGCAAATCCTTCCCGTAAGTTTCTCGTATATGCGCCTCGTAATCGCTCCAATTGCCCAGGAACAGGTGAGCCTGGCTGTCACCTTCAAAGGCCAGGATATGCGTGGCAATGCGGTCGAGGAACCAGCGGTCATGGCTTACCACGATGGCGCAGCCAGCGAAGTCCTCGAGGGCTTCCTCCAGGGCGCGCAGGGTGTTGATGTCCAGGTCGTTGGTAGGTTCATCTAGCAGGATGACATTAGCGCCCTGCGTCAGTGTTTTGGCCAAGTGGACGCGGTTGCGCTCGCCGCCCGACAAAACGCCCACCTTTTTTTGCTGGTCTGAACCAAGGAAATTGAACGAGGCGACATAGGCGCGTGAGTTCATTGTTCGTGTGCCCAGGTTGAGCGTCTCAGCGCCGCTGGTGATTTCCTCCCAGACCGTCTTTTCCGGATCGAGGCTGCGGGTCTGGTCGGCATAGGCCCACTTGACGGTCTCCCCGATCCGGATAGTGCCGCGGTCGGGCTGCTCCTGCCCGGTGATCATCTTTAGTAATGTGGTCTTGCCGGCCCCGTTCGGCCCGATCACCCCGACGATGGAGCCGGGCGGGATTTTTGCGCTGAAATCCTCCAGCAGCAGGCGGTCGCCATAACCTTTGCTGATATTTTCCAGTTCGATGATGATATCGCCCAGCCTGGGGCCGGGCGGGATGTAAATCTCCGATTCTTCTCGGCGTTTCTCGGATTCCTGGCTCAATAGCCGTTCGTAGGCAGTCAGGCGGGCCTGCCCCTTGGCCTGGCGCGCCTTAGGGCTCATGCGGATCCACTCCAGTTCGCGCTCGAGTGTCTTCTGGCGCTTGGACTCGCCTTTCTCCTCCAGCCTCAGCCGATCTTTCTTCTGTTCCAGCCAAGAGCTGTAGTTGCCTTTCCAGGGGATGCCGTAGCCGCGGTCGAGTTCCAGGATCCAGCCGGCCACGTTATCGAGGAAGTAGCGGTCGTGGGTGACCGCGATGACTGTGCCCTTGTACTCACGCAGGTGCTGCTCCAGCCAGGCCACTGACTCGGCGTCCAGATGGTTGGTGGGCTCATCCAGCAAAAGGATGTCGGGTTCGGTCAGCAGGAGCCGGGTCAGAGCCACACGCCGGCTCTCGCCTCCGGAGAGCACCCTAACCGGTGTATCCGCCGGTGGGCAGCGCAGGGCTTCCATGGCCAGCTCCAGGTGGCTGTCCAGGTTCCACGCATCGACTTTGTCGAGTGCCTCCTGCAGTCTGGTCTGCTCGGCAATCAGCGCATCGAAATCGGCTTCCGGCTCGCCGAATTTGGCATTGACCTCGTCGAACTGCGCCAGCATATCGGTGACCGTCCGGACGGCTTCGCGGATGACTTCGATAACGGTCTTAGTGGGATTGAGCTGTGGCTCCTGCTCGAGCATCTCGACGGTATAGCCCTTGCTCATAGCAATCTCGCCGGTGTAGTCCTTATCCACGCCGGCCATGATGCGCAGCAGGGTGGATTTACCTGCACCGTTCAGGCCGAGCACACCGATCTTGGCCCCGTAGTAAAAGCCGAGCGAAATGTCCCGCAGGACCTGCTTGTTGGGGGGATAGATGCGCCCGACGCGCACCATGGAATAGATCACCTGGGTATCGGAGGGCATGGGAGGATTTTAGATTGCAGATTGAGGATAAGTGTTTGGTTAATCTCTGTTGGCAATTGGGGAATGAGGATTGATTAGGCGATTTTACCGCAGAATACAGCCCTGACGGTTGTTTCACCTCACATATAGGATTCCCAAGGCGCCCTCTGCTTCATCTCCTCTTCCAGACGGTAATTGCTCGGTCGTCCCCCCTCGCCTGGATACCAATCCCTTCGCCCCATCCCCACGAAAGGCTATTAACCAACGTTTCACTTGCCGTACACCGGTGCCTGGCGCACTCACCGCCTCTTTCTTCCTCATGCGCTTTTCTGCTAGCCGTTGCATACTTTCCAACTTGCTCAACTTTTTGTGCTCATCTGCTGTACCCCTGCTGTACCCCTATGAAACTTCACAAGATTGTGCTAAACTATATAAGTTCTATAATTTATTGTCACAATAAAGCGCGGATTTTAACAAGTTAGCGGCTCTACCAACGAGAGGAAAATAGAATATTCATAAAATAGACTTCATCCAGCCATGCGATGGAAGTCTGTAGTTGCTTTAAGACTGCCAACATGATCATGGTGAGGAGATTGAAATGAAACATTCACGGTGGAATTCAAAGTTGTTCATTGTTATTCGATTATTCGTCTTTATGGTTCTAATCTTCAGCCTCCTTGGCTTGTGGGTCACCACCGCCCAGGCGGCGGGTACCGTCAGCATTTGTGACCGGGTCCATCTGACCAGCGCCCTCTCAGGCGGCGGCACGGTCACGTTTTCGTGCAGCGGCACCATCATGCTGACAGCCACGATTGAGATTAGCAGCAATACCACGCTGGATGGCGCGGGGCAAAGTGTCATCCTCACCAGCGCCGCGGTACGCCTGTTCTACGTTGATCCCGGTGTCACTTTCAATCTAAAAAATATCAGCGTGGAAAATGTGAATTTTGACGATGACGGCACCATCGAAAATGCTGGTGGTACCATGAATGTAACCGGCGTCGTCTTCTCCGGAAATCATGCATGGGACGGCGGCGCCCTCTACAACTCTGGGGGTACGATGACCGTGACGAACAGCACCTTTTCTAACAACTCCAGCGACGACTACGGCGGCGGCATATTTAACGATTACGGCACGCTGACCGTGACGAACAGCACTTTCTCTGGAAACAGCGCAAATGAGGGAGGTGCCATCTACTCAGATGGTTATTCGTCTTCGGACCTTGCGAATGTGGTAGTGGCGAACAGCACTTTCTCTGGGAATAGCGTATCTACCGGTGATTCTGGCGGTGGGGGTGGCGCTATCTACAACACTTATTATAGCAATTTGCATGTGACGAACAGCACCTTCTCCGGCAACAGCGCACCCTACCCTGACACCAATGCCAGTGGCATCCAAAACTACGAAGATGCCACGGTGACTCTGAAAAATACCATCCTTGTTAACAGTGCATCAAGTGTCAATTGCTATAATTTTATCGGCACATGGACGGATGGCGGCGGCAACCTGGAGGATGGCAGCTCCTGTGGATTCAGCGGCACATCCAGGAACAACACCAATCCATTGCTCGGCACGCTCGGCAGTTACGGCGGCAGCACCCAGACCTTCCCGCTCCTGCCCGGTTCCCCGGCCATTGACGCAGGAGTCAGCGCCACCTGCTCCGCATCAGTCAATTCCTATGGGGCGGGTGGAAATGACCAGCGCGGGATAACCCGGCCATATTCCTGCGACATTGGCGCGTTCGAGTCGCAAGGCTTCACGCTAACCAAAACCGGCGGCGACAACCAAACCACACCGGTCAGCACCGCCTTCACGAACCCACTGGCCCTGACCGTGACCAGTGCACACAGCGAGCCGGTGAATGGCGGCAAGGTCACGTTCACACCGCCCACCTCGGGTACCAGCGCAGCCCTCACCGGTAGCCCGGCAACGATTTCCAGCGCTACGGTCAGCGTCACGGCCACGGCGAACGCCACAGCCGGCAGTTACAATGTCACCGCCAGTGCGGCAGGAGCAACCAGCGTTTATTTCGCCTTGACCAACAGGAAGGCTGCCACGACAACGATGCTCGGCTCATCGCTAAATCCATCCAATTCCGGGCAATCCGTGACCTTCACGGCGACGATCTTACCGTCAGCGGCGACCGGCACGGTCACATTCCAGGATGGCGGCGCAGATATCCCGGGCTGTGTCGGCGTGGGTATGAGTTTAGGACAGGCAACCTGCGATACATCCACCCTCAGCGCGGGCACGCATACCATTACCGCCGTTTACAGCGGCGACCTGAATGATAGCGGTTCGACGGGAACGCTTTCGCCGAATCAGCAGGTGAATTGCGCCAGCGCCCTGAACGTCAGCAATAACACGGACAATGGCCTGGGCTCCCTGCGCCAGGCCATTGCAGATGTTTGCGCGGGCGGGACGATCACTTTTGCATCCAGCCTGTCAGGCGGCACCATCAGCCTGTCCACGACGCTGGAACTCGGCAAAGATATGACGATCGACGGCTCGGCGCTGGCCTCCCAGGTGACCATCAGCGGCAATAATGCCGTACGGGTATTCTTAATCGATAATGGCGTGACTGCCAGGCTGGACAGCCTGACAATCACGCACGGTTCCACCGCCAATACCGGCGGCGGCATCTACAACGCCGGGTCCCTGACGGTGACGAACAGCACCGTGGCGGGCAACCACGCCGGGCAAGGCGGTGCCGGCATTCTGAATGAAAATTCGGGTACTTTGACTGTGACGAACAGCACTCTGACAGGCAACACGACTGATACCATTGGCGGCGGTATCTATAATAATATCGGCACCCTGACCGTGGCAAACAGCACCCTGCAAGGGAATAGCGCGGTCAATTATGGCGGCGGCATCTTCACTTGGAATGGCAGCCTGACATTGAAAAACAGCACCCTCTCGGGCAACTCCGCCGGGGCTAACAAAGGAGGCGGAATATTCATTCATGTACCTGCAGCCACGGTCGGGATGGATTATGCCAATACGA
>JBEKVG010000016.1:0-15229 GCA_049514195.1 Anaerolineales bacterium
GGTCACATCCAGGGCGGCGGCGAAGATGCGCTTTGCTGACAGGGCGTCATATAATGCTTCCTGGTCCACCACCGGACCGCGGCTCGTATTGACCAGCACTGCGGTCGGTTTCATTTGCTTGAGCGTGACAGTATTGATCAGGCCGCGTGTTTCGTCCGTCAGCGGAGTGTGCAGGCTGATGAAGTCAGACTCATGCAGGAGCGTATCTAGATCCACCTGGATTGCCAATACTCCCGGTTCGGGTGGGGTGTGGGATGGGTCGGTAAAAAGGATGCGCAGCCCAAACCCACTGGCACGCCGTGCCACGGCACGTCCGATACGCCCAAAGCCTACAATCCCCAGAGTCGCACCGGTCAGGTCAGCGCCCAGCATAAAACCGGGTCCCCAGGTTTTCCATCCGCCCGCTTTCACCAGCCGGTCACTTTCCACCACACGCCGGGCAGCCGCCAGCAGCAGGGCGAAGGCCATGTCGGCGGTGGCATCGGTCAGGATATCGGGCGTGTTGCCCACCGGGATGCCTCGGGCAGTGGCAGCCGCCAGGTCCACATTATCCACGCCGACAGCATGGTTGCTGATGATTTTCAGCCCCGGCCCAGCCGCCTGCATGACCTCGGCATCGATCCGGTCGGTCAGCAGGCACAGCAAGCCCTCTACACCCCGTACGCCTCTCAGGATTTCCTGGCGGGAAGGTGGTAGTTCATCCTGCCAAACCTCCGCCTCACAAAAATCCTCTACCAGTTCCAGGCCACTTTCCAGGATAAGACGGGTGACGAAAACTCTGGGTTTCGACATGCTTTAATGCTATCATACGAATATGATTTCTGCCGAGTCTTTCCTGACCTCCAGCCTGCGCAGTACACCGGAGGGTATATCCATCGGCCGCATCCTGGCTGCTTCCATCTCCGCCGTGGAACCGGGTGCGGTGGTGGAACGTTTTGTCCATCGGGAGGGGGACTTGCTCAGTGTCTCAGGCCGGGCGTACGATCTGAAATCATTCCGAGGATTGAGATTGTTGGGGATTGGGAAGGCATCTATGGCAATGACAGAGGCTTTGGCAGAGATTCTTGGGTCACGCCTGGAGGCTGGACTGGTCATACCAAAACATGCTGCAACGAATACCCATTCCCAATTAACCATCCTTCAAGGGGATCATCCCATCCCAGGCGTGCACAGTCTCCTTGCCGGTGCAAAAGCCACGGAATTTGTCTCTTCGCTCGGCCAGGATGACCTGCTCTTCTGCCTGATTTCGGGCGGTGGTTCGGCGCTGGTAACCGCCCCATTAGAGGGCCTCTCTCTTGAGGATATACAAGCACTCACCTCCGCATTGCTGGGCTGTGGCGCGCGCATAGACGAAATCAATGCCCTGCGCCGTCGTCTGGAGCAGCTGAAAGGCGGCGGGCTGGTGCGGCTATCAAATGGAGCGACAATTGTCAGTCTGATCCTCTCGGACGTGGTCGGCAATCCTCTCGAAACGATTGCTTCCGGTCCAACTGCCCCTGATCCAACCTCGAAGAGTGATGCACTGGCGTTGGTGGATAAATATAGATTGCGTGGAAAAATCCCTGCTTCAATTCTGGCCGCCCTGGAGCAAGCCCCGGAAACACCCAAGCCGGACGATCCCATCTTTGAGAAAGTTCAGAATGTCATCGTGGGAAGCTGCCTGCTGGCGGCTCAGGCAGCCCTGGCACAGGCCGAAATGGAGGGATTCCACCCATATCTCCTGAGCGTCGACCTGCAAGGCGAGGCCCGCCAGGTCGCCATTGAACTTGTAACATATCTGCTTCAGGTCCAAAAGACAGGGCTGCCGGTTCTGCCTCCAGCCTGTATCGTCGTGGGAGGCGAGACAACGGTTACTATTCGGGGAAAAGGAAAGGGCGGACGTAACACGGAACTGGCCTTGGCTGCCGTGAACGAACTGGCGGATTCCTCCGGCGTGATGCTGGTTACGCTCGCCACGGATGGCGAGGACGGTCCCACTGATGCTGCCGGGGCGGTTGTTACGGTTGGAACTTATCACCGCGCATCCGCATTGGGCCTGCATCCTAAGGATTTCCTTAGTCGGAACGACTCCTATACCTTTTTCACTGCCCTGGACGATCTGCTCAAGCCTGGCCCGACCGGGACGAATGTAAACGATTTAGTTTTCCTGTTCATTCTGTGAAGCTAGAATGAGCTATTGGATCAATCCGGCCGGTCGTTCTATCAACGCGCCCTAAGCCTTCGATCTCTTAATTCATCCCGCAGGAGAAAGTTCAGCACACCACTGATGAGGGTTGTCACAAGCGAACCCAGGAAAGCACTCCAGAACCATGGTTCGGCCAGAGTGAAACCGATGTGCCACTGGCTCCCGATCCAGCCGGTCAAGGCAAAGAGCAGGGTATTGATGATCAGCGTGAATAAACCCAGAGTCAGGATGATCAGCAGGCATGACAGGACCTTGAAAGGCGGTCGCAGGATGGCATTCACCAGGCCGAAGATCAAGGCCAGCCAGATGATGTCGACCCAATTCCCTTGGTAGAGAATGTATTTTGGTAACAGGATGATGGTGACATACAGCGCCACCGAGTTGATTGCCCAACGTAAAATGAATTTCATGGGAGCCTCCTAGGAATGATTTACGGGATTCTCTTCTTTAAGTTTCATCCATAGCAAGGTCCGCTGCGGATGAAAGCCAGCTGCCTCAATGGAGGTGTAGTATTCCCCGGCAGGAAAATCCAGCGTGAGATTTTGACGCCAGGGCAGGTCGTGGCGGGCGTTGAGTAGCAGGGCAGTCAAGACATGCTCGCTGCCCTCCGGCGGGACAGCCGCCCACAGCCGGTCGTTTTGTTCCGGCATGCCCTGCCAGCTAAGCATGGCTGATAGCCTGCCATCTACATGGGCTACCCAGTGGCGGATCTGGTAGTCCATTATGAAGCGGTATATGACTGGTATGGGGCCGGGACGGAGTGACCACCACGGCATGGCCTGGTACCACGTCATCAGGTCCGGATAGAGGCGCTCAAGCCAGGCTTCCTGCTGGGGCCAATCCTGTCCGGCACGCCTTGCGATTATGATGGCTGGCTCTTCCATTGAGGCGTTCCGGTCAGGTTTAGCCTGCCACATGGTACGCCGGGCGAGTTCCTGGAAACCCAGGCTGGCGTAGAGTGCGATGGCACCAGGGTTATCTGCACGGACGTGCAACCAAGTGGCAAGTGCATGGCGGTCGCTTGCATGCCTGATGGCCTTGACTGTCAGGGCGCGCCCGATGCCCCTTCTCCGGTAATCTGGGCGGACAGCGACATTGGCGATCAAATATATTTTCTTCTTTTTGTGCCTGTAAGGGATCAGGCTGACGTTGCCGATGATTTCATCGTTCTCCTCCCATACATAGCCGGAAAGTGGCATGGAAACACTCTCAACAGCGTTGGCAGCCCAGCGCATGAAAGTATTATCCTGCCCGGCCCGCCGCATCTGCTGGAGGTAACGGCGGCCCTCTGAGTCGATCGTGTCGGCAAAACATTTTTCGACCAGGTCAGCCACACCCGGCAAGTCGCGTAAAATGTTCAGCGGACGCAGTTGCGGTGACTGGCCCAATATTGGAGTGGTAATGGCGGCCATCCTGTCTATTATAGCGGATAACCTGCTCCTTGCAGGATTTTCTGAATTAAAGGAGCTAACCATGGTTGGATGGTTCGACGATTTGGTTCAATAGCATCGTAGTACGATGTGGCTTGCGTTCTGACAAGTTTTCGATACAATGATGGGGAGACTCTTACGTATCTCTTACGGGAAACTTGTAATTCGTTATTACTGATTTTGTTATAATCATGGCCATGCAATGACTGACTCTACTCCGAAAAGGATTTCGCTTATGATGCGATTTGATCGTTTTACCGAAAGAGCACAAGAGGCCGCCCAGCGTGCCGCTGAGATCATTCAGCGTTATGGCCATAACCAAATTGATACCGAGCATATCCTCCTGGCCTTGATTGAACAGCCTGGAGGGGTGATCCCCCAGATTCTCGAGATGTTGAACGTCAATGCCCAGGCACTGACCGAACGCCTGGACCAGGCGTTGCGCATGACCCCCAAGGCCAATATTTTCGGTGGCGGGGCGGGACAGATTTTCATCACCCCGCGTGTCAAACGGATCATTGACTTGGCGAACGAGGAAGCCAACAAGCTGAAGGATGAATATATCTCGACCGAGCATATTTTCCTGGCTATCATGAGTGAACGCAACACTCCTGCCGCCCGCATCCTCGAAAGTGCCGGCCTGACCCGTGACAGGGTTCTGGATGCGATCATGCAATTACGCGGTGGGCAGCGTGTCACCGATCCACAGGCTGAGACACGCTATCGTACTCTTGAGAAGTATTCGCGTGATCTGACCCAACTGGCCCGGGAAGGTAAATTGGATCCGGTCATCGGACGGGATAAAGAGATCATGCGCGTCATCCAGATCCTCTCCCGGCGCACCAAGAACAACCCGGTATTGATCGGCGAAGCCGGCGTCGGAAAAACCGCCATTGTGGAAGGGCTGGCGCAAAAGATCGCAGCCAATGATGTCCCCGAGATCCTTTCTGGTAAACGCGTGGTCTCGCTCGACCTGGGTGCGATGATCGCCGGCAGTCGCTTCCGGGGGGAGTTTGAGGAACGCCTCAAGTCAGCCATCGAGGAGGTCCAGCGTTCCTCCGGGGAAGTCATCCTTATGATTGATGAGTTGCATACCGTGGTGGGGGCAGGAGCAGCCCAGGGCGCCATGGACGCTTCCAATATGCTCAAGCCTGCACTGGCGCGCGGCGAGCTCCAGTGCATTGGTGCCACAACCCTGGATGAATATCACAAGTACATTGAGAAAGATGCCGCCCTCGAGCGCCGTTTTGCACCGGTTTACGTGGAAGAACCGAGCGTGGATGATACCATCAAGATGCTGCAGGGATTGCGCGATCGCTATGAGGCTCACCACAAGGTCCGTTTCTCCGATGATGCATTGGTGGCCGCGGCGCGTTTCTCGGATCGTTACGTCACCGACCGCCATCTGCCGGACAAGGCCATCGACCTGATGGACGAAGCGGCTGCCAAACTGCGCGTGGCGCTTTATTCCCTCCCTCCAGAATTGAAGGAAAAGAAGAATGAGATCGACCGGCTGCGCGCCGAAGAGGAGCAAGCCGGCGTCGAGCGGGACTACGAACGGGCTGCCCAAAAAAAGGCCGAACGCCTGCGCCTGGAACAGGATTTCACCACCAAGCGCGATAAATGGGAATCCGAGCACCACCTTGACGAGGTGGTGGATGTAAATGACATTGCCGAAGTGGTGAACCAGTGGACCGGAATCCCGCTCAGCCAGATGATGGAGAGTGAATCTGATAAACTCCTACACATGGAAGAGCGCCTGCACGAGCGCATCATTGGCCAGGATGAGGCCATCCACGCCGTCTCGGACGCCATCCGGCGGGCGCGCTCAGGGCTGAAAGACCCGTCCCGGCCGATTGGCTCATTTATCTTTATTGGTCCATCCGGTGTTGGTAAGACCGAACTGGCCAAGGCCTTGGCCTGGTTCATGTTTGATGACGAGGAGGCCATGGTGCGAATCGACATGTCCGAATACCGCGAGCAGCATACCGTCTCGCGTTTGTTTGGCGCGCCGCCGGGATATGTTGGATATGAGGAAGGTGGTCAGTTGACCGAAGCTGTCCGCCGCCGGCCGTATCGGGTATTGTTGTTCGATGAGATTGAAAAGGCTCACCCCGAAGTCTGGAATGCCTTGCTGCAGATCCTGGACGACGGCCGCATGACCGATGGACAGGGCAATGTGGTTGACTTCCGCAACACCGTACTGATAATGACCTCGAACCTGGGCACCGAGTATGTGCACAAAGGTGGCACACTGGGTTTCCTCCAGCCAACGGAAACCGATGAAGATCGTGAGACCCATTCAAAGATCGAAAAAGCCCTTAAGGGTACCTTCCGGCCGGAATTCCTGAATCGCATTGACGAGATCATTATGTTCTCGCCGCTCTCCCTCCAGGATATGGAGAAGATTGTCACTTTGCAGATGAAGGAGATCCAGGATCGTTTGCTTGAGTTTGGCGTAAAAGTTGAACTGACGGAAAAAGCTCGCAATTGGCTGGCCAAGATCGGCTATGACGAGGCGTTTGGTGCGCGCCCCCTCCGCCGTGCGTTACAAAAATTCGTCGAGAGCCCGCTTTCGGTGGAATTACTGGGCGGTGCTATCCCAGCCGGGTCGTCTGTCGGTGTGGATGTTAATGACGATGGCAATGGGCTGGATTTCAAGACGAAGGAAGGCAAGAGTAAGAAGAAAGAGATATAAAGGAGGTCATATGACTGAACCCGAACGTGCAGCATTGGAGCACATCCGCCAAGTGGTCGATTCTGTGATTGGTGCATCCGCTCCACCAGAACCCGCTACCCCGGAACCTGTTACCCCAGAACCCACTACGACTGAGCCAGCTCCGGCTGAGACGCTACCATCCATTCTGCCGGTCCCCTACTTCTCCCAAGCAGGAGACGAAGCAAACTTGCCTACCAATGATTCGGGTTCTGCATCGGGAGTCATGCTGGTACGTGCGTATAATGGTGCCGATATAATCCCAGCTGATTTTTACAATCAGGCTGGACAGAGCGCTGGCAATGCCCTCTCATTCACACAAATTATGAATGCGCTCAGTGCGAATGGGGTTCCTGTCGAGTTGCGCAGCAACCTGAAACTTGCAGACCTGCCGCTCATCCTGTTCAGCGGGCGCCCTGTGATCACTCCCATCCAGCAGGCTGTTTTACAGCAAGCCGGCCTCTCCCCGGATATATTCAAAGGGCCGTATTATGTGGTAGTAGTGGGCATGGATATGAAGCAGGTCTTCATCTATGACCCCTTGCGACAGGATGCATCCGGTCAGGCCCAGGGCATCCCATGGCTGACGTTTTACCAGGCCTGGACTCAGGCCCAGGGCTACGAGCGGGCTGTGCTGGTACCGCGTAAGCAATTAGTCCGGCGGGTGCGCGTTACAGCCAACCTCCTGGATGTCTTCGAGCAGCCTGGTGGTGTTGATGCAATTCCGGCCGGGACAGTCAGCCTCGGGGAGGTTTTCGAAGTTACAACGCAGAAGAGTGGCTGGGGGAAGATCAGCGAGGACCGCTGGATCAACCTGAGTTCCACGGCGGATATTTGAGATCGAAAGACCCGGGATTTTCAAAAAGCCGGGTCTCTGTTTGTAATACACCTTTCCATGTCATAAGAGTGCTTTCATGTCATGTACTATGATAGAGGTTGTGTGCTACGATATACGCATACACCTGGTTGGGCAGGAAATAACGAAAAGGCCGTCCCACGGCGATGCGCCTCCGGATCTCATGGGCGGCAATATCAATCAACGGCGCCTCCACAAAGCGGACTTTTACCGATAGACCGGAAAATTTCTTTTCAAGATCGGATAGATTGATTGGGTCGCTTGGGCGGCGCATCACCCCGATGGCGTGGCAGGCAGCCACGAAATCCGCCGGGCGGTGCCAGAGTGGCAGGTCGTGCAGCGAATCGCCCCCCATTAGGTAGATCATGTTTGCTCCGGGATTCTGGGCTGCAATAATTTTTACTGTATCCACGGCGTAGTGTGGACCCCGGCGGTCCATATCAACGGTCGAGAGTTCAAATTGAGGGTCACCGGCAATGGCAAGTTTGACCATTTCCAAACGGTCGCCGAGCGGAGTGATGGATTGATTCTGCTTGTGCGGAGGGTCAGGCGTCAGCACCCACAAACAGCGGTTCAAGCCGAGCTGGGCGTGCGCTTCCGCGGTCAGGATCAGGTGGCCAAGGTGAGGCGGGTCAAAGGTCCCACCGAAAATTCCTATGGATTGCATGAAGAAAGTATATCATCATTGGTTTTGGGAACCCAGAAAAGATTAAGGTTTTATTCATGGAATGTTCATGTTGAAATGATATACTATAACTCATAATACCTCAATAATCAGGAGGAGCCAGGGAAACTCTGACCTCCTTTTTGAGAAGTCAGGTTAGAAAAAAGGAGTGAAACCTATGAGAAAAGTGTGGAAGTGGGTTATTGGTATCGTTATTGTGCTGGTGGTCATAGCAGCCGTGGTAGGGGGAGTATTTCTATTGCGCTCCCATTTTGCGAATGTGGCTAGTATTGCCAGGTTAAACCGGCCTGGTATACAGGTTCCCGGGAATGGTAATGGGCAGCGCTTCCCTGGTATGCGGTCTTTTGGAAATAATACCTGGGGTGGGCGCGGCATGTTCATGCGCGGCTTTGGTGTGATGGGATTTGGCAGATTGATGCCGTTTGGTGGGATTATTGGAGGCTTGTTCTTGCTCGGAATCCTTGCTCTCATCGTGTTGGGTATCATTTGGCTGGTGAGAAGCCTGCGTAAACCGGCGACAGTTGCCGCCCCTGTTGCTAATGTAGCTCAGGTTGCACCCCCTGTAGCCCCGATTGCTCCGGTTGCAGCAGTCCATTCCTGCCCGAAATGCGGTGAACTCGTCCAGGAAGGCTGGAAACACTGTCCAAATTGCGGCGAACAGTTGTAGCCTCATAAAAGAGAAGATTGAAAAAAAGGATTTTGCAAGCTTCGCTCGCAAAATCCTTTTTTTTGTATTCTCCACGCCCCGAGAGGAGTGTAAGACTAATCCGGGAAGACCTTGCCAGGATTGAGAATGTTGAGTGGGTCCAGCACCTGCTTAATGCGCTTTTGGATCTCGATCGAGAGCGGACCTAAGGCTTGCTGCATGTATGGACGCTTCAAGGTACCGACGCCATGTTCGCCCGAAAGCGTTCCACCTAGTTCAAGGGCTGCGGCGAATTCCTCGGTAACCATCTGCTTGGCTTTAGTCCATTGGGCCGGGTCGCGCTGGTCAAACAGGATATTGGGATGCAGGTTGCCGTCACCGGCATGGCCGAAAATGACGATCGGCAGTCCATAATGGGCGCTGATGGCCTTGAGACGGCGCACGGTTTCAGGTATGGCACTGCGCGGTATGGTAATATCCTCGCCGAGTTTGCTGGGAGCCCTGCGTGCCAGGGCCGCGGTGACCGACCTGCGGGCCTGCCACAGCGCTGCTCGCTCTGTTTCATCCTGTGCAACTCTGGTCTGGCGGGCCCCGCAGGTTTTACAGATCGCTGCGATGGCCTCAGTCTCGCGCAAAACGGCCGCCTCGTCCGAACCATCCGCCTCGATCAACAGGATGGCTTCTACATCCAGGGGCAATCCCAGGTGCATGGCTGCCTCGACGCAGGAAACGGCAGTCTCATCCATCAGTTCCAACGCGGCTGGAACGATGCCTGCCGAAAGGATGGCATTGACTGTCCGGGCGGCTTCGTTAAGCGTAGCAAATTCAACTAGGGCGGTGCAAGCGAACTTTGGTTTACTTATCAGGCGCAGCAGGGCTTCGGTGATCACACCCAGTGTACCTTCCGAGCCGGTAAAAAGAGCATTTAGATCATAGCCAACCACATCCTTGATGCACTTGTTGCCGGTATGCAACACACGCCCATCTGATAGTACCACGGTCAGGCCGAGCACGTAGTTGCCGGTCACACCATATTTCAGACAGCGCGGCCCACCGGCATTGCAAGCGATGTTCCCACCGATGGTCGAGTGGCGCAGGCTGCCTGGGTCGGGTGGATAGAATAGACCAAGTTTCTCCACCGCAGTCTGCAGATCCCCGGTGACGATACCGGCTTCAACATGTGCGCAGGCATTGACCTTGTCGATCTCCAACAGGCGGTTCATGCGTGTCATGGCGAGGGCAATCCCGCCACTGAAGGGGACCGAGGCGGCAGCCATTCCAGAACCCATACCGCGCGGCACCAGTGGGAGGCGCTCCTGACCGGCCAGCTCTACCACCTGGCTGATCTGTTCGGTGTTATGAGGCAGGAGCACAACGTCGGGGCGATGGTCCTCGAAGGTTGCATCGTAGCCGTAAACGGCCAGGTCTTCGGGTGTGGAGAGAACGCCGTCCTTGCCGACTATTTTCTCCAGTCGTTTGAGGATGTCTTTATCCATCATGTTTCCTTCTTCCGCGTAGTGCCGACTTTAGTAACGACTTCAGTCGTTTCCTGACCAGAGCGACTAAGGTCGCTATCACGGTATGCTATATCCAGTAATTCGATCGGATGCACAACCTGCATGTTCAGCTTGCTTCGCTGCATGCCGACATGCAATTGCATCTGGCAGGCTGGGCAGCCAGAGGCAATATAGTCCGCTCGTGTGCTGGCAAGGTTGTCCGTCTTGCGTTTGAGCACTTTGAGCGAAGTTTCGTAATGGGTGATAAGATGCGTGCCGGCCAGGCCGCAACACCAGTCCGCTTCGGGTAGCTCGACGAAATCAACGCTGTCGATCATTTTCAATATTTCACGAGGCTCTTTCCAGACTCCCTGTCCGCGCCGCAAGTGACAGGGGTCATGGTAGGTGACTCGTGCTTCGATGCGTCCGAGTGGCTTTTCCAGCGGGATGGACATCAGGAATTCGCTGATATCCCGGACCCTGGCACTGAACGCCGCTGCACGTGCAGCCCAGGCGGGATCGTCCGTCAGCAGGTGACCATAGTCCTTGAGCGTGGAGCCGCAGGTGGCACAATCTGTGATTATAAAGGTGACATCTGCCTTTTCGAAAAGGGCAATGTTATGGCGGGCTTGCTGCCTTACCTGCTCGACCATTCCGAAGCCCAGAGCAGGCATCCCGCAGCAAATTGTCTCTTTTGGTGTGATGACGGTGCAGCCGTCCCGTACAAGAACCCGTACGCTGGCAGCGCTCGCTCGGGCAAACATCAGGCTTTGCAGGCATCCTAAAAAAAAGCCAACCCGGAAGCGGTTTTGGCCATCCGTAGCGCTGATTTCCGGAAGAACCTGGCGCAGTGGGCGGTGGGGCAGGGGGGGTAGCAGGGCTTCCACGTCGCTTACCCTGCTGGGAAGTAGCCGCCGCAGACTTGGAGCCAGGACTAGGCGGCGGATACTAAGACTTTCATATAACCGCAACGGCCAGGTTGCCCATTCCAACCGATCTGGCTTGGGGAGGAGACCCCCGAACAGGCTCTTCTTCCACTCGGTAGGCCGGGTTTGTTCCTGCAAGGCGCGCATATCCATGGCCAGGTCATCCGGATGGATCCCGACCGGGCAGATCTCATTGCACGCCAGGCAGTCGAAGCAGGCGTACATCTGTTCAATGAGGTTGGGACTGAGTTCCAATTCGCCTTCTAGCCCCTTGCGCGCCAGTGCCACCCGGCCGCGTGGCGAGGCTGTCTCGCTCAGGGTTTCCCGGTAAGTCGGGCAGATCGCCAGACATAACCCGCAGCGGATGCAATTCAAATATAGGTCTTCAGTTGGCTGAGAGGGAATGTTAAAGGATGCCATGGATTAATTATTTCTTTATACCAAAGAAACCTGCGGACACTTATTCCTATTTTCCTGTCAATCCAAACCGAACGAGAAGAAACGCATTCTCCTTCATTTCTTCTTCGATTCTGCCATTTCCTGCCGGACAGTACTCAGGAGACTCTCCGCCTTGAGTTCATTAAGGGTGTAGCAGGGAGCTTCGAGGTGGTCGGCCAGCGCCTGTGCCAGGCCTTGATCGAACGAGGCATGTTCCATATTAATGACAACTGTGCGGTAATTCCGGCTGGCAATTTGCTCGGCGAAACTAAAGGATTCCTCCTGCGGTGGAAGAGTACCAATCGAGACATTCCCGGCTCCATCGGTTAGGAGAATGAGCAGCGGTTCAACGTCTGGATGGATAACCTGCTCCTGCGTGAGCACCTCGTATGCCATCAACAGACCGGCTGATAGGGGCGTCTTCCCGCCCACAGGAATGTCCGTCAAGGCGCGCTGGGCCAACATGACCGAACTGGTCGGTGGCAGGATCAGGGTGGCGCGGTCCTTCTGGAAGACGATCAGACCAACCCGATCACGCCGCTGGTAGGCATCTGTCAACAGGGATAGGATGGCACCCTTAGTGGCAGCCATGCGTTCCGCCACGGCCATTGACCAGGAAGCATCTACCAGGAACAGGATCAGGTTGGAAGCTTTCTTAACGCGCACTTTGCGTTGGAGGTCGCTTTTCTGGATGGCGAAGGCCACCTGCTGTCGTTGTTCCGTACGGCGTGTTTGGAAGGGTGCGGCGGCGCGGAACGTCGCATCAAAGGCCACGTCATCGGTCTTGCCATTGGCGGGACGGGACTGGATGTAGCGCCCGCGTTTTCGCTCGGTATGCGTTCGCGAGCGCCGTCCAGCATGATGGCGGGTCAATTTGTCGAGGGGGGTATCGAGTTTGCGCGGCTCAAAGGTCTCGCCGATCTTGACTTTCCTGCCACCGTCCCACCAGTGAGCATCCTGTCCGTTGAAGATGGTTTGCTGGGGTGACGGTTCAGCATCCGGGGTTTGGTCAGGATTTTCCTGTTTGCCTGTTTCCGTTATGACTTTTTTTTTATCGAATCGGCATCAGGTTCTTGCTCAGACGGTTCGGAGGGTTCCTCTTCAGAAGATGAGCCCTGCAACTGCTCGATCCGTTCCTGCAGTTGTTCGGGCGAGATCTCGGATTGTTGGAAGGGACCGTGCTTGATGCGGTGAGGCAGTGCCAGCTCGGCAGCCAGAGCAATATCCCGGTCTGTGATGGCGCCGTGGCCCTCGTAGGCAGCATGGGCACGCGCCGCCTTGAGAATGACGATATCGGCTCGGTGACCGTCCACATTCAAGGAGGCGGTCAGTGCGGCAATGGAGAGCAGGTCACGTCGGGTGTAGGTTACATTATCGACCATTGTTCGAGCCTGGGCGATCCGCCGTGAAAGTTTGTCTTCATGCGGCTGCCAAAGCTTGCGGAAGGCAACTGGATCGGCTTCGAACGCCAGGTTGTTTTCAATGATGGTGACCCGGTCGCGTGCATCCCGAATGCCGGTGATTTCCACGGAGAGGGCAAAACGATCGAGTAGCTGTGGGCGCAGGTCGCCTTCCTCCGGGTTCATGGTACCGAACAGGATGAAGCGGGCAGGATGTGTGAAAGAAATGCCTTCGCGCTCAACAATGTTCATGCCCATAGCAGCCGAGTCGAGCAGGACGTCCACTACGTGGTCATCGAGCAGATTGACTTCGTCAATATAGAGCAAGCCACGATTGGCGGCTGCCAGAACGCCGGCTTCGAAATGGCGCTCGCCCTTCTGGATGGCCCTTTCGATATCCAGCGTACCTACCACGCGGTCTTCGGTGGCTGACACTGGCAGGTTGACGAATGGGATGGTTTTTTCCTCGACGGGCAAGGGCTCGCCGGAAGCAGCTCTTTCGCGACATTCCGTGCACCAGGAAGCCGGCTGATCGGGGTCACAGCCGAAGCGACAGCCGTGTACCGTCCGGACCCGGGGCAGGAGCGCTGCTAATGCGCGCGCCGCCGTGGACTTGGCCGTGCCGCGTTCACCGCGAATCAGGACTCCACCGATTCGCGGATCAACGGCATTAAGAATCAAGGCACGTCGCATGCGTTCCTGTCCGACAATGGCAGTGAAGGGATAAATGGTGGGCATCAACAACTCCGCGTAGGATTATAACGCGGGTTGCATAAGGATGGTTAATCTTCCCCAGATAAATCAACTAATCCATATTAACAATGTCAATTCATGGGAGCTTGTAAGGGTGAAATTTCCTTTTCAACTGTGATGGGTTGACTTGGTTGAAATCGTAGGGTCTTGGGCAGTATGATCCAGGCCAAAACCCCGGAAAGAATATATAGGCCACCTGAAATGCACAGGATCGGTACTAATCCAACCAGGTCCGCCAACGCCCCCGCCAGCAGCATGCCGACCAGGCTTGCCAGCGCAGACGTGGTGCCAAGCGTGCCAAAAATACGTCCGCGGAATTGGTTGCTGGTACCCAATTGCAGCAAGGTCTCGCTGCTGACGATCCAGATCGTGGCGGCAAGTCCCGCAATAGACATAAGAGGAAACACCAGTTCCGAATGAGGTATGCTGATAATGGCGAAGATGACAATTCCCGTTATGACCAGCCCGATGGCGGAGATCCGCCTGGAAGAGAAGTTCTTAACGAATTGTCCCATCAGCAAGCCACCCACCAGGCCGCCGGTGCCCTGAGCCACCATCAGCCAGCCCAGCATTTGAGCTCCGCCCCCCATCAGCGTTTTGACCAACGGTACGATCAATACAGTGATCATGCTGTCACCCAGAAATGCTACGCCTAAAACAATAAAGAGCATAAGCAAAAGATGGTCCCGTTTTATCAACCGCAGACCGGCGACCCACTCACGCCATACCCCCAGGAATCCCCCCTTGACAGGGGCGTGTGTTTCAGCAGGTTGCATGGCCAGACGTGCCGGCATTACGATGAGCGTGATCATAAGGGCAGAGAAAAGGAACGACCCGGCATCCAGCATAACCACGCTGGATAAGCCCAGCCAGCCCATCAACAATCCGCCGAGCGCCGATCCAAGCAAACGGGTAAGCGCATCACTCAGCCCGTTCAGTGAATTGGCCGGCAGCAGATCCTTCTCACCGACCAGGAGGGGAATAATCGCGCTCTTAGCGGGATTGAAGAATTGCGAAACGACTGATTCGAGGAATGACGATACATAGATCAACCATAACCAATCCTGTGATCTGACGACGAGCAACATCAAGATCAACACGACACGCAGCAGATCAGCCATGATCATGGTCCGCTTGCGATCCCAGCGATCCACGAAAACGCCGGCAACAGATCCCAATACCAGACGAGGCAATGTTGAGACGATGAACATTGCGCCGGTAGCTAATACGGATCCGGTCAGACTATACGTGTAGAATGGCAGGGCGATAAAAAGAACCCAATCTCCGATGACTGAAATGAATTGTCCAACCCATAAAAGGAAAAAGTTCCGTTGCCGAAGTAGTCTGAGCATGGTGAACTCTACGAGGACCGGATCAGCTTTTTGTGAAAGCGTTTTTTGCTATTCGACGAAGATTTCGACGTGCTCACCATCCTCGTCATCAGTTACGTCAATGATTTTACCGGTTGTCCCAAGGCGCAGGGCTTCCATCAACTGGTCCATATTCATGCCGTCGATCTCAGGAGCGAAGTGTGCACCGATCTTCATGCCGGCTTCCATCAGGCTGATGGGGATCTGGACGGTGGCTTTTGAGCGGCCGGAGGCCATGTCGGTGACGCGCACACGTAGCCACTTGGCACCGCTGGCCGTCAATCCACTCACCGGACGATTGGCATTGGCCAGGGCCGAAAGCAGTTTT